>NZ_NCFJ01000583.1:0-1468 GCF_002281105.1 Polynucleobacter sp. 35-46-11 | reverse complement strand
GTTAAATATGGTTTAGTTGCCAACATGTGAAATCTTTCTGTCTCGAATATGTTTTATTTGATGAAAGTACTATCTATATAAGTACTTGAATTATAAGGGGTGTTGGCCGATGTATTCACCAGCTGACACCCCATTTACACCCAACTTACTGATTATTTTAGAAATTCTTGGGCAGCAACAACACCGCTTGCCTTAGGCTTGTAGCCCATCGCGCCCAAACTCATCTCTACTCCACTGAGGGCAGCCATCAGACTGAGCTCATTGCAATCACCCAAATGGCCAATACGGAAGGCCTTGCCTTTAATTTTTCCAAGGCCTGTACCCAGGGATAAATTGAACTTCTCCAGAGCATGCTTACGTAATACATCTGCATCCATACCTTCTGGTGTAGCAATGCAAGTGAGTACTGGCGAGTAACAATCTTTATCTTGGCACTGTATTTCTAAGCCCCAAGCATTCACCGCTTCACGGCAAGCAGCCGCAAGACGTTGGTGGCGAGCAAAAATATTGTCTAAGCCTTCAGCCATCATCATGTCCAAAGCCTCATGTAAGCCATACATCAAATTGGTACTAGGCGTAGTTGGCCAGTAGCCTGATTTATTGGACTCCAAGATCTCATCCCAAGCCCAATAGGCCTTAGACATCTTGTTCGTTTTACTAACTTCAATTGCGCGTGCTGACAAGGCATTAAAGCCAATGCCTGGAGGCAGCATTAATCCTTTTTGTGAGCCCGATACAGTGACGTCGGCACCCCATTTGTCGTGCTCGTAGTCTGCAGAACCCAAACCAGAAACGCTATCAACCAACAGCAGTGCTGGATGCTTGAGAGAATCAATTGCCTTGCGAACTGCGGCAATGTTCGAAGTTACGCCCGTGGAGGTTTCGTTATGAACTACACAGACTGCCTTGATTTCATGACCAGTGTCCTTGCGTAAGCGCTCTTCAATGACAGATGCATCAACACCCCACCGCCAAGTATCTTGACCAGGCTTAGTTACCACCTCAACATCCAAACCAAGACGCTTACCCAAAGCGCGCCACAAATTAGCAAACTGACCGGTTTCATAAAACAGCACCTTGTCACCAGGATTGAGGACGTTAACCAAAGCCCCCTCCCATGAACCCGTTCCAGAGGCTGAGTAAACAATGACTGGTTGCTCAGTTTTAAAGATCTTTTTAATGCCATCCAAAACCTTGAGGCCAAACTGACCAAATTCAGGTCCACGGTGATCAATCGTTTGATAGCTGATTGCCCGCAGGATGCGGGATGGCACTGGGCTTGGGCCAGGAATATGTAAAAAATGACGCCCTGAGAGGTGGTTATCTAGTTTTAGCATGCTGAGTCTCGCTTGGTTTTTGTTGTTAATCTTGCTGGCCAGTGTAAGGTACTTTTTAGTAATTTACAATTTTGTATGCAAAATATTTCCCAAATAAGTAAAAAATAAGCAATTTATAGCGTTATTTAAGT
>NZ_NCFJ01000582.1:0-1477 GCF_002281105.1 Polynucleobacter sp. 35-46-11 | reverse complement strand
TGTTGCCCGGAAAATCCTGGCGCCTCAATATGCAGAAATTCTAGAGAAAACTGCTTCACCATTTTTACAGGCGATATACGATGTTCGTTCAGAGCAAATTGTCTTTGACAGAATTGCCTTAATGGGTGATGCAGCTTTTGTTGGTCGTCCTCATGTTGGGATGGGCGTTACTAAAGCAGGTGATGAGGCGATGGTGATTGCGCGTCACATCGCCCAATTGGGCGCAACCCCTGCAGCACTGGCAGCTTATAGCAGTGAACGACTTCAGTTGGGTCAACAGGTTGTTGCAAGAGCCCAATATTTAGGGCGCTATATGCAAGCACAAGGTAGTAAAGGTAGCAGGGACGGCAACAGCCTTCGCAGAAACGCAGATACGGTGATGGCTGAGACAGCAATTGATATCAGCGCCTTACTGGCACAAGGAAAAGCAGTTCCAGAGTCGCATTAAAAAACTAGATGTAGATTTTCGCATTAACAGAAGCATTCAGTTAAGATTTACGAAGCAAAAAGTATTCTTATTAATTAACTGTTTTAAATGGAGGAGACAACCATGAAACAAAAAGTAACGAATCAAACCAGAAGAAAAATGTTAATCGGTGGAGCTGCTGCAGCAAGCACTCCACTTTGGATGAACATGGCAAGCGCCCAATCTGAAACAATTAAGATTGGCTTCCCTACCCCATTAACAGGCCCCTTCTCTGCCGAAGCACAGGATCAGGTAAGGGCTGCTGAGCTAGCTATTAAAGAATTTAATGATGCAGGTGGCTTTAACGGACGCAAAGCAGAGTTACTAGTAAGAGATACAAAACTCAATGCTGGTGAAGCCGCTACACGTACTCTTGAGTTGATTGAGAAGGATAAAGTGGGTTTTGTTGTGGGCTCACTTTCTGCTGCAACCCAGCTATCCATCAATGCCGTCTGCAAAGAGCGTAAGGTACTTTTTAACTCTATCAGCCAATCTGATGCGATTAACGAAGCAAAAGACTGGAGTGTCTACACATTCCACGAGGCATTAAATCCAACTATGACAGCAGGTGCAGTAGCTCGCTACTCCATTCCCCGCTTTGGTAAGAAGATTGTATTTTTGACTGCCGATTATGCTTATGGCCATGAAATGGTGCGCGCATTTGAGCGTGCCGGCAAGGAGATGGGAGCAACAACATTGGCGGATATCCGCCACCCACTTGGCACATCAGACTATTCAGCTTTTTTACCGCGGATTAAAGCATTGAATCCTGATATCTTGGTCTTATGCAACTTCGGCCGAGATTTAGTAAATTCTGCGAAACAATGTACGGATTTTGGCTTGAAATCCAGCATGAAAATTGTGGCACCCGTTTTGCTATATACATCCCGCATTGCAGGTGGTGCAGAAGCATTTGAAGGTATTGCTGGCGGAACCTCCTACTACTGGGGTCTAGAAGATAGAATTCCTCAGGCCAAGATTTTTAATGATGCCTACAGAAAGGCATATAAC
>NZ_NCFJ01000581.1:0-1478 GCF_002281105.1 Polynucleobacter sp. 35-46-11 | reverse complement strand
CAGTTGGCTCAGTCAGATTTGTTTGTTGAAGTAGGTGGTAAGGGGAGACTGCCTTGGGCTCATCAATAAACTCAAAAGCATCTTGAGTATGAACCTCACCCTCTGCCTCAATCATCATTGATGTGTATGAACTCTCTTGCACAAAAACGCTATAGAGATTACCAAAAGCATCATGTGAAGTGCTTGCCTTAATGGGGGTGCTGACTTTCCACTTGTCGATTATTTGACCGGCCACATCGGGTGGTGTGAGTCGCAACTCTTGAATAGAGTAGCGTACCGGTGTTTCATAGCGGTATTCTGTACGGTGACGAATCTTCAGGTGCATGGTGATCTTTAAGCTACAGCTAATGGAATAAGGTAGGCGTTACTGAATTCATCAGCAATATGATTGATGCGCTCCAAGAACTCTTCAATGAACTCCTCTAAGCCTTGCGAGAAAACCTCATCAATATCGGAGTAGTCTAGGCTTGCCTTGAGCTTGCCTAGAAGACGTTCAATTTCTTTGGATTGCTGATTCTTCATCTCTGCAATCAGAGGAATAAGTTCATTGACACAGCACACTAACGAGCGTGGCATTTGCTTATTGAAAATCAATAGTTGCGCTACTTGCTTGGGAGTCACCTGATCAGAGTAGATTTGACGATAGATCTCAAAAGCAGAGACAGAGCGAAGCAGGGCAGCCCAGTGATAAAAATCAAAGAAGTCGCCATCAGCTCCATCAATCACTTCAGAGAGATCACCGTCAACTGGCTTATCTTTTCTATTGGAACGCAATCCCTTTAGCGCTGCTTGACCTTCATATTTAGTTTCTAAAATACGTGCGGTGTTATCGGCCCTTTCTAGCAGGGTGCCGACATTCATAAAGTAGAAGGCTTCGTTCTTGAGCATGGTGCCATGCATAACACCCCTAAATAGGTGGCAACGATGCTTTACCCATTCCAGTAGTCTGCTTGGGTCGGCTTGATTTCGGGCCTCCAAAATGCGTTGCAACTCTAACCAAGTGGTGTTCTGGGTTTCCCATGCTTCAGAGGTAATTTTGCCTCGAATAACGCGAGCATTTTCACGAGCGGCAAATAGACAAGACACGATGCTGGAAGGATTGCTGGTTTCATAAATCATGAAATCCAAGACATTCTCACGCGTGACAACATCGTATTTCATCAAGAATGAGTCTTCTAACTTGGAGATCGTGAGTAGCTTTTTCCAGCTCTGCTCTAAAAACTCTGCAGGCTGCGGGAGTAGGGAGGTTTGGTGATTGACGTCCAACATACGGGCAGTATTTTCTGCGCGCTCTGTATAACGGGCCATCCAGTAAAGGCAATCAGCGGTACGACTCAACATATTGATTTATCCCTTTTATTCTTCTAGAACCCAGGTGTCTTTAGTGCCGCCACCCTGTGAGGAGTTCACAACTAAAGAGCCTTCTTTGAGGGCAACACGAGTAAGACCACCCGGAACCATCTTGATTGTTTTTCCTG
>NZ_NCFJ01000580.1:0-1479 GCF_002281105.1 Polynucleobacter sp. 35-46-11 | reverse complement strand
GGGTTGGGCTCCTGTAAGCGAAGAAGCTAAAAATGCTGGCGGCGAGGCAATTTGGGATGTTATTGAGCGCCATCTACGTGATGTCAAAGTAGTGAAAGCTGTCCAACTCAATGAGCCAATTATTAAGGGTGTTAAGAATAATCCAGGTATGGTTGCGCTTAAATCATAAGAGGGGCACACATGAAAAAATATTTATCACTAGTCGCATCTTTGATTATTGCTAGCACTGCATTAATTGCTCAGCATGCTACAGCTGCTGGCTCCAGCGTTGTCTATCATATTGATGATGCTGACGCCCAAGGCATTAAGGGCTTGAGAAATGTGCGCAATCATATGGATGTAGCACCAGACACCAAAATCATCGTTGTCACCCACGCCAATGGGGTTGACATCATGATGGAAGGCGCGAAGGATAAGAAGAACAATATTGAATATGCTCCTTTAGTTGGGGCCCTGAAGTCGCGTGGTGTTCGGTTTGAGGTTTGTGAGATTACTTTAAAAAATAGAAATCTAAAGAAGGATCAGTTTATTTTGGATACTGACTTCACACCGTCTGGCGTAGCAAGAATTGGCGATCTTCAATTTAAAGATCATTTTGCTTACATAAAACCATAATCTCATTCGGTGAACATGCTCCTGCGCGGTATTCACCATCTAAAAATAGCATTATTGATTAATGCTATTTTTTTTGGCTTCTGCTTTGCTCAAAGCAGTCCGGTCATAAATGATCCGGTAGGTGTATTGCTAAAGCCCATTAAAGTTGCGCCGCATACTTACTTCGTTCAAGGTAGAGCTGAATTAGGTAGTAGCGAAAATCAAAACTTTATTTCTAATGCAGGTTTTGTTGTAACTCCCAAGGGGGTCGTTGTCATAGATGCCTTGGGTTCTCCAACCCTTGCGCAAAAGTTGATTAAAGAGATTTCAAAAGTTACTAAGCAAAAAATTATTGCTGTTGTAGTAACTCACTATCACGCAGATCATGTATATGGACTTCAAGAGTTTAAGAAAATTGGCGCAAAGATCTACGCTCAAGGGGAGGGTAGAAGCTATATTTCCTCAGAAACTGCAAAGCAGCGGCTTATTGCATCAAGGGTTGATTTTGCACCCTGGGTTAATGATCAAACCAAACTAATTGCTGCGGATACTTGGATAGACAAACAATTAAAGTTGAATATTGGTGGAGTGGAGTTTCTGATTAGCCGGGTTGGCCCAGCCCATGCCCCAGAAGATCTATTGGTCTATATTCCATCTGAAGGCGTGCTTTTTGCGGGTGATCTAGTTTTCCGCGGTCGAATCCCATTTGTGGGTAATGCTGATAGCAAAGGGTGGTTGAAAGCTTTAGATCAGTTTGAGAAATTTAACCCTAAGGTAGTAATACCCGGTCATGGGCCTCAATCCATTAATCCTATAGAAGATATCCGCTTTACTAGGGATTATTTGCGCTATTTACGTGAATCTATGGAGCCATCAGCCCTCAAC
>NZ_NCFJ01000579.1:0-1485 GCF_002281105.1 Polynucleobacter sp. 35-46-11 | reverse complement strand
AGGTAAATCGCCCCACCAATCTTGCATGCACTCTTCTTGCAAGCGCTTAGCATCTTCACGAAGATTAAATCCAGGCTGGACTTCTGCGGAGATTGGCGCTGCTCCGAGAAGTTTGCCAAACCATCCATGAAAGGTATCAATCACAATCGATTGGGGACTCATTAATACTTTGAGATATAGCGCTCTTGCTTGCGGTAATAATTTCTTTGCTTCCACATGATCCAAACCCCTGATCTTGAGCTCATGAATAAGTTGCTCATCAGTCATATTGGAAAACTGTTCTAGCAATCCGTATAGACGGTCACGCATTTCTTGGGCGGCCTTACGGGTAAAGGTCAACGCCAAAATCTCTTGAGGCTTTGCACCAGCCAGCAATAAACGCACCATGCGAGCAACCAAGAGCCAGGTCTTGCCACTGCCTGCACAAGCAGAAACAATTACCGAGTGATTCGGATTGCAGGCTATGGCGTAATCAAACTGATCGCTCACCACATCCCCTTTCGACAAATACCTCTGGCTTCGCAATACTGGCAAACGCTATCAGGCGCAAACGCTTTCATGGGCTTGCGTGCCCATAAGACTTCGAGATCATCGCTGAGTTGCTCTGAAAATTGCACCATCATCTCTGGCATCTGCTCAACCAGATAAGATCTAACAATCTTGTCATCTGCTTTCTTCAGATCTGCTTTTAAGGACACCCACTCAGCTTGCTCAATGTTACGACCAGGAAGATGTGCTGCAATGGCATTCTCATTAACAGCTCTGGCATAAATTAGTAACTGAGGATCATCCAAGAGATGATCTGCCCGCTTCTTGATTTTGTTAATGCCTTGGTTTTTATAATCAATCACTGCTGCGGTAGTGGAATTATTGGTATTGATGTCAAAGCGGTCAGCGCGCCCCGCAATCTCAATCTCTCTTTGCACGCCATCGGGATCAGTCAACGACACCATGAATCCAACAGGCAACTCGGCATCGTGATACTGCCAACCCTCTGCCTCGCGCTGGAGTTGCCACTCTACAAAACTAGGAATCTGCTTTTGCCAATCACGCAAAGTGCCCGTGACTCTGGCATCACCCTTGATCAAGCGCTCAAACTCTTTTTCTGAATACTTGGTGAGATGTTCACGCATCCACTCACGACGAGCATCTTCGCCTTGATGAATACTCGAATGGGGTTTTTGCTCTTCTGTTTTTAATGCTTGGAAGAAGTTCTTTAGTAAAGCATGTAAAACCTGCCCAGCCAATGAGGCATCAAAACCCTCTTCGAATTCTTTGGCCTTACGCAAACCCAAGATACTGCGCACGTAGTAACGATAAGGACAATCTCTTAATGCTTTGTAAGCGCTAGGAGACATGCTGATCGGCAAAGCAATATCTGGGTTCACCGTTGTAACCGCTTCTTGCAGTGGGTCTGACAGGCTTGAATACGTATCAGGCTTCGCCTCTAATATCGGCCAATCTAGTAGTTGCGTGCGTAGGCGA
>NZ_NCFJ01000578.1:0-1488 GCF_002281105.1 Polynucleobacter sp. 35-46-11 | reverse complement strand
AGGTGGCTTGTGAAATTTTGCTAGCTCTAGGCGGGATTAACTTGGGCTTCGGGACTCTCATCCTTGTGGAAAATGCTCAATGTGAACTTCGCCTTGCCGCCCGAAATAACTCACATGTCTTCCAGCTATCCAAACAATATATCCGATGCAGCCAGCAGCCATCGTTAATTTAAGAAACTCAGGATATCTCACCACATCACTTTGAGCTCCACGAATGGCTGAAACAACGCCATCCTTATTAAATGAATTTGGGATCTCCACCAGAGGCATCTCCATAGGAACAGCACAAACCTGATGGCTTGACAAATAATATGTGGTTGATTGATTGCGATAGTCAGCGAAGTAGAATCAAAAACAACCTCAATTAAGCGAGCCAATGCCTCCGGGAAGGTTAGAAGACCAGCATGAGATTGATGGGCACATTTTTCAATAACATCTTTTGTATTCAGATTCATAAGCAACCTTAAATTAATAACTTGAATTATCACGCCTCATAAATGAAAAAACCACCTTCAGGTGGTTTTGGTGTTTATTGGGTGCCCGGCTAAGGATGCCTTACTCTGTTGGAGGCAATTCTGCTCCCACCGGTCTTTTGTAGCGGTTGTAAGACCACATATATTGGTGTGGCTTTGAAAGTATCATTTTCTCAAAAGACTGATTCATTTCTGTGCAGGCATCAACTAGGCAATCTGGAAAGGTCTCTGTCATCAAGCGACTCTTAATTAGCCAACCCCCTCCTAACCCCAGTCTTTCTGCGCCAACAAAAAGGATTGCTACATTTGCTTGGCGAGCTAATTTAATTGGAAATGATGTTGTGTAGGCATATTGATTAAAAAATTTAGCCCATACTCCATCGCCCACGCTAGGCACCTGATCCGCCAATAGGCCAACTACCTCACCTTTTACTAAAGCTCGTTTAATCTGACGAACCCCACTAATATTTGCTTCAACAAAATCAATTTCAGAGTGTTTACGTGACTTAAGCATAAGCTCATTCACCCATTTTTTTCTAGCTGGTCTATACATTACTGTTGCTCTTGTATGTTCAGCAAAGATACGTGGCACTATCTCAAAGCCTCCGAAATGTGAGGCAAGAACAATTAAGCCTTTTCCATTTTTGGATAGTTCAATAACTTGATCTAAGTGCTCTATGCTAACTTTCTCAATGGACGATTTCGGATGTCGCCAAATCCATAATGTGTCTGCAAACATCATTCCAGATTCAGCCGCCACCCTCCACGGGGTCAATTTGAATCCAGAATAATGGGCTGCGCTCTGATGATTTTTATATAGGCGCCGTCTGTACCTAGGAGAAAACAAGTAAATCAATACACCTATGCCAGCGCCAATAATTTGAATGGCTGCCAATGGAAGAGAGCTAAATAGCCTCAATGTGAAATACAACATTGGTCATTCTAGACGCTATTAATAAAAAACCACCCGAAGGTGGTTTTGGTGTTTCTTGGTGGCCCGGGGCGGAATCGACCA
>NZ_NCFJ01000577.1:0-1497 GCF_002281105.1 Polynucleobacter sp. 35-46-11 | reverse complement strand
GCCTGGCGAAACAGTCCCTTGTTTTGCTCTTGCCTGATGCCCGCGTCAACTACGACATGAGCCTCTCATGCTAGTGTTATCGCGTACTGTGTTTACTTGTCACGGAAGGCATCGTGGCAGCTCTTGCAAGTACCCGCCGTAGAGGAGAAGGCAAGCTTCAGGTTGTCCTGATTACCTGTCTTTGCAACGGCAGCCAGCTTCATGGTCTCTCCCACCAGTTTTTCGTGCCCTTCCTTGAACTTGGCCTGTTCTTTCCAGATTTCAGGCTTGGCCTTGGTTTCTCCCTTGTCTGTACCCTCACCAAAAGCAGCCCATGGCAGTTTGGACATAGCTGCCACGATCTCGGCATTCTCTGCGGCGGCCTTGGCGTCAAATGGCGCCTTGCCACTGGTCATGGCACCAATGCGCCCGAAATGCGCAGCCATCACCGTCAAGGCAGCCTTGCGGTACTTGATGGCATCTTCGGGCTTGGCAAACTGTGCCGAAGCAGGCAGTGTCAGTGTGGCTGCAGCAACAGCGAGTACGAGCGTAACGAGTTTCTTCATGATTTTTCCTGTTGAGACGTGGATCGAACCGTTGGACAGATTCTGCTTGTTGCGAAAAAGTTCTACCGAAATTCGAACTATAGGGAAAACGCTAACTCTACACCCTCCATGTTCTGGCAAGTTGCACAATGTCATTGCGCACAGAATCCCATCTCATCAAAATCCTAATTCGTCTCGCCACACATGAAAACCGTCAGAGTCTGGGATCTACCCACCCGTATATTTCACTGGGTTTTAGCGACCTGCGTCATAGGTTTGGTTATCACGGGGCAAATTGGAGGAACCGCCATGGAGTGGCATTTTCTACTGGGCTATTCCGTTCTTGCCCTGTTGCTGTTTCGACTGGCATGGGGACTGGTAGGAGGTTATTGGTCCCGGTTTGTGCAGTTTATTTACACGCCAGCCACTATCTGGCGTTATCTGCAGGGCAGAGGTGATCCCTCACACGCTGTTGGCCACTCCCCGCTGGGGGCATTTTCGGTTTTTGCCTTGCTTGCCACTTTGCTGGTCCAGGTGGCCACAGGTTTGATGAGTGATGACGAGATCTTCAATTCCGGGCCCTTGACAAAGTACGTCTCCAACGCCACGGTCAGTCTGGCCACCACTTACCACAAGGAGATTGGGAAGCTGCTGCTGATCTTTCTGGTCCTCATGCACGTCGCTGCGATCGTGTTCTATTTTTTCAAGAAACGTCAGAATCTGCTGCGGCCCATGGTCTGGGGAGATAAAGAACTGACCGCTGATGCCCCCTCATCTCGTGATGATGCCCGCTCCCGATTGGTCGCGGCCTTTCTCATCATGGCTTGTGCTGCGCTGGTAGGGTGGTTTATCAAGCAGGTGTCCTGATCACCCATCCCGAACACATTAAACCCGCTGTTTCAGCAATTTTTTGCGCGCGGAGGCACAGTCGCGCTCAGGGCTTTACGGCCTTTCGGTACAGCGGCATGACAAT
>NZ_NCFJ01000576.1:0-1499 GCF_002281105.1 Polynucleobacter sp. 35-46-11 | reverse complement strand
ATGAAGCCATGACGATAGAGACCATTGATCATCATGAGATTGGCTTGATTTGGTTTGTGATTAACGGATATCTCCGGCAAATTATCTTTCAGCGTGGGGCGACACTGTGTTGCCATCTCTAAAATACGGGCTTCAGCAAACCCACTATGAACGGTATAGACCGCACTGAGTAATTCCATAGCGGATCGAACACTCATAGGAGATAAATCCTCAGACTCAATTTCTGTTGCGCCAACAACATAGACGTCATCTTCTTTAGGCGCAATGTAAATGGGGTAACGCGGATGGATGAGGCGAGTAGGGCGACGCAGTTTGACTTCAGGCGCATGCAAACGAATAACTTCGCCACGAACGCCACGTAAATTCTTTGTAGCACCCTTGGCACCAAGACCACGACAATCAATAACCCAATCAAAACCATTCTCTAGATTGCGAAGTTGCTCTGGGTCGGTGGATTGATTCCAGTGACAAGGCACCTTCATGAGAGTGAGTTCAACCAGTAAAGCCTCTAGAAGCTGGCGGTTATCTAGCTGCCCTTCATTGGGAAGATAGAGGCCTTGAGTAAAACGCTCAGCCACACCAGGCTCAATTTCTGCAAGAGATTGGCTATCCAATTGAATTGGTCTAGCAAGCGACTGATTGTGAGTGCAATTTCTTTCAAGATGAGAGGCAAAACGTTCCGCATCACTAGCATCTTGACGATGCCACAAAATCAAAGTGCCATCTTGCTGAAAGAACACGGGCTTTGCTAACTCATCGATAAGTTGCTTCCAACGAGGCAGGCTATGTATACCCATGCGCACGACCACATCTTCCGTGATGGCAGATTCTGCGAGTGGGGCCAACATCGCAGCAGCAATGCGTGCAGCCGAATTAGCAGCATCTGAAGCACCTTTCTCAAACAGCTCTACACGAGCACCGCGCTTAGCAAGTGCGACCGCTAGCAACCGACCCATGAGGCCGGCGCCAACGATGGCATATTTGCCGTTTGAGAACGTGCTCTTCACTTACTGATAAATCTCGCTACCGCGCTTACGGAACTCAGCTGACATCTCTTCCATACCTTTTTGAGGATCGGTAGAGGCTTCCGCGGTGATCGGAATGACTTTCGCTTTCGGATTGCCATCTGCATCCAAAGTTGCTGCGTAATCACGCACTTCTTGAGTGATCTTCATCGAGCAGAACTTCGGTCCACACATGGAGCAGAAGTGCGCAATTTTGGCGCCTTCAGCAGGTAAGGTCGCATCGTGGTATTCACGGGCACGCTCAGGATCTAAGCCGAGATTAAATTGATCCTCCCAACGGAACTCAAAGCGCGCTTTAGATAAAGCGTTATCGCGTACTTGAGCACCAGGCAAGCCTTTAGCCAAGTCAGCACCATGAGCAGCAATCTTGTACGTGATGATGCCGGTACGAACATCCTCTTTATCTGGCAAACCTAAATGTTCTTTTGGTGTGACATAGCAAAGCATTGCTGTACCGTACCAACCAATTTGCGC
>NZ_NCFJ01000575.1:0-1500 GCF_002281105.1 Polynucleobacter sp. 35-46-11 | reverse complement strand
CAAATTACCGGTCTTGAAACCTCTCATGACAAGCTTACTGAAATTGCTATCGCCAATATTGATGGTGAAATTCAAAAAATTGGCCTTGATGCACTCTTATTGTTTTATGGTCTCTCGCCTAAGTTGGGCCCTATTGCTGACTGGGGTCTCGATATCGATCGCAAGCAAATTACTGTAGATACAGCCTGCTTTCAAACTAGCACTCCCGGCATTTACGCTGTTGGAGACATCAATATCTACCCCGGCAAGAAAAAATTGATTCTGTCTGGCTTTCATGAGGCGGCATTAGCAGCCTTTGCTGCAGCAGCCTATCTGGCCCCAGAAAAGCAGATTCAGCTTCAGTACACCACCACCTCCCCCAAGCTTCACAAAGCGCTTGGGGTAAGCCCACCGACATTCGAGTAAGCTCTTAATATCACTGAATCATTTAGCTGAATAAACCTATGCGTCAATATCACAATCTTATGAAGGAAGTCCTTGAAAAGGGCGTTCAAAAGTCCGATAGAACAGGAACTGGAACGATCTCCATCTTCGGCCACCAGATGCGATTTAATCTGGCTGAAGGATTTCCAATGGTCACCACTAAGAAACTCCATCTCAAGTCCATCATTCTCGAATTACTCTGGTTTCTAAAGGGCAGCACTGACAATAACTGGCTCAAAGAGCGTGGTGTTTCTATCTGGAATGAATGGGCAGCTCCTGACGGTGACCTAGGCCCAATTTACGGCTACCAGTGGCGTTCATGGCCCGCGCCCAATGGTCAGCACATCGATCAGATTGCTGAAGTAGTTGAGACACTCAAAAAGAATCCAGACTCCCGTCGCATTATTGTTTCCGCATGGAACGTGGCAGATATTCCTCGCATGGCTTTAGCACCTTGCCATGCTTTCTTTCAGTTTTATGTTGCTGATGGCAAGCTTTCTTGCCAGCTCTACCAGCGCAGTGCCGATATCTTCTTAGGCGTGCCTTTCAATATTGCAAGCTATGCCCTTTTGACCCACATGATGGCCCAGCAGTGCAATCTAGAAGTGGGTGACTTTGTCTGGACTGGTGGCGACTGCCATCTGTATAGCAACCATTTAGAGCAAGTAGATCTTCAACTATCAAGAGACTTCTTCCCTTTGCCTAAGCTCAATATTTTGCGCAAGCCAGACTCTATTTTCGATTATGAATTCGAAGATTTTGAAATTGCTGGCTATGAGTCACATCCCGCCATTAAAGCTCCAGTAGCTGTTTAAGAAATGAGAACCGCATGACTGTAGCTAAACACCCCGCTATCTCGATGATTGTTGCCCGCTCAAGTAATCACGTGATTGGTCGTGACAACCAAATGCCTTGGAAGATTTCTGCTGATCTGCAGTTCTTTAAAAAAGTAACTATGGGTCATCCAGTCATCATGGGTCGCAAGACTTGGGAATCTATTGGTCGTCCACTTCCTGGACGTCGCAATATTGTGGTGAGTCGCAATACTGACTTACAGCTCACAGGCGCAGAAGTTGT
>NZ_NCFJ01000574.1:0-1500 GCF_002281105.1 Polynucleobacter sp. 35-46-11 | reverse complement strand
AGGCTTATTTACCGGCTTAAGTTCAATCTTGTCTAAATACTACTCTCATCGTCTTGAAGTCGGTAAGGCTGAACCCCCCGATTAAGACAATTACGCACGTAATCAATACTAGTTCTCAAAGCGTAATAATCCCCAGACATACTCTTAGGAACCGCTAGCTTGAGTGCCTCATACTCTAGCAAATCTAATTTTTTAAGATATTCATTCTTTGCGCTTGGCAAGAAATTCTCAGTGAGCTCTTGCTCATAAGTCTTGAGATTGCCATATAACTTATTCAGTTTCCGGCGCATACGCTTATCTCGATACCCAGGCAGACTAATCAGCGCTGGGTAAGCAATCGCACAGAAAGGCAAAAATACAAAAACTAAGCGATTAATGAGCTCTGCCAACCAAAATGGAAAAAACGTCATTAACCATGGAGAACCATTCTTCTCATAGTGCACGGCAACTGAGCTTTCCGGAAAATGAGAGACTCCAAAGAAAGGAAATTCTCCACGCTTTGCAAAAAAATTGGCCTTGCCATTAATTGCATGTGATGCCTCTAGAAATAAAAACTGGAGTGCGGGATGCATACGATCATCAATTAACAGATTGGTCGTCGTTGATATCAACTGCAATTCAGTATCTGGATTATTTCTAGACAAACTAAATCCGCCAATAGGCACCTGCAAAATATGGAGGTATGGCAACAGATGGGCATAAGCCTGAGCCCGCTCAAATCCAGCCAAATGAATCGCAGGGTCATTCAGTAAAGCCTGAACATTTTCCGATTGATACCCATCTACCAAAAAAGCACCATCAATTTCACCTTTTTTGAGAGCGCTTACCGCTTCATGATTGGGTAAATACAGGAAATGGGCCTCTTTCTGCAATCCAGAAACATCCAATATCCGCATGGCTTGAGAATGCGTGCCGCTACCAACAGCCCCAACTGAAACTTTACCTTTGAGGAAATGCTTCATTTCCCCGTTGGCTTCTCTAAAGTTGGTCGGCTTGATCTCTGGCCCGCGATAAAAAAACCAGACTGGCTCGTAATCGACCGCGCCCAGTGATTCAATACCCTCAATGCCGCCTGGGTTAAATGTACCTGCCTGAACAAAGGCAGCTTGCAATGGGTCTTTACGATCAGCTAAACGCTTAAGATTTTCTTGAGCGCCCTTAGTTTTAACCAGCTCTAACTTAATTCCCTTCTTCTCAAAAAAATCTACATACTTTTTAGCCATTAACTCATATGAACCGCCCTCAGTTCCGGTGGCCATTAATACATGCCTTGGAGGTGGTGGATCAGCATAGAGCCAGATGCCTGCCAAGATAATCAAGAGTGCCAATAAAATAGGCCATGCTTCTTTCAGAAACTGGATAAAGTCCACCCACTTTTCTTGGGCAGCTTCAGCAAAACCAAAGGCAGATTCTTTAATGTCTTGTTTGATACTTCCCATGGAAGGCCAATCAGCAAATATGTCAAAAGCTAATGATAATGTGCTTATCTAGTTTCAGAAA
>NZ_NCFJ01000573.1:0-1502 GCF_002281105.1 Polynucleobacter sp. 35-46-11 | reverse complement strand
TGGGGTGCTGTAGCAATAACAGAAAACTCACGCAAGCCTTCCATGGCCATACCCAGTGTTCTTGGAATCGGCGTAGCAGTCAGAGTCAGGATATCCACTTCGGCGCGCAATGCTTTAAGCGCATCCTTTTGATGCACCCCAAAACGATGCTCCTCATCGACAATCACTAATCCCAAATTGGCAAATTGAGTTTCTTTTGATAACAGCTTATGTGTGCCAATGATGATGTCAGCCTCGCCTTTAGCAATGGCTTCAAGTGCTGCATTAATTTCTTTAGTAGTTTTAAAGCGTGAAAGCTCAACAATGCGTACTGGCCAATCGGCAAAGCGATCTTTCCAGGTGGCAACATGCTGTTCTGCGAGGAGGGTGGTCGGCGCTAGGATGGCTACTTGCTTACCACCCATTACTGCAACAAAACTGGCGCGAAGAGCAACCTCGGTTTTGCCAAAACCCACATCTCCACACACCAGTCGATCCATTGGAGTGCCACTGGTCATATCGCCGATGACTGCTGCAATGGCATTAGCCTGATCTGGTGTTTCTTCGAAGCCAAAGCTTTCTGCAAAAGCAGCGTAATCATGGGCCGAGAATTCAAAGGCATGACCTTTACGTATCGCTCTTGCGGCATACAAACTCAGTAGTTCAGCAGCGGTATCTCGAATTTGTTGCGCAGCCTTACGTCGTGCTTTATCCCACTGTCCAGACCCTAGTTGATGCAGTGGCGCCGAATCGGGATCAGAGCCTGCGTAACGGGTGACCATTTGTAGCTGTTGCACTGGTACATACAGAGTCGCATCTTTGGCGTAAACCAAGTGCAAGAACTCTTCAAAAATAGGCTCTTCTTTTGGTGGAGCTAAATTAAGTAGCACCAATCCTTGATAACGACCAATACCATGATCAGAATGCACTACAGGATCACCAATCTTGAGCTCAGATAAATCCTTAAAGAGCATGTCCGGATCGGCGCTCTCACTTTCTTTTCCTTTACGTCGTTGACGCGCTGTGGTTGTAAAGAGCTCTGCTTCAGTAACAACGATGAGGTTTTCAGCTGGCCAAGTAAATCCATTAAAGAGTTGGGCTGTAACCAATCCAAAAAGTGAATCACTCTTAATAAAATCAGCAATACCTTCAAAGCCCTCTGGCTTTAATGGGTAGAGTGGTTTGCCATTTAGTCCTGCAATAGAATTACTCTCTTCAAAGAGTTGGCGTATAGATTCTTTTCGACCATTGCTATCGCTACAAATGACTATGCGCACTTTCTCTTGGGAGACTAGAGCACGCAAACGATTAATAGGGTCTGCATCACGGCGGTGCACTGCTAAATCTGGTACGGCTAAAAATTGCGGTGCTTCTTCGCTTTCTTTGTCCGCCTCTTTCTCTAATGCCAAACGTGCGTTGGGTTTAGCCGCTGTAAAGAATTGATCGACATCCAGAAATAATTCTGCGGGTGGAAGAATGGGGCGATCAAGATCATGCTTTAAGAACTCATATCTAGAAAGCGT
>NZ_NCFJ01000572.1:0-1502 GCF_002281105.1 Polynucleobacter sp. 35-46-11 | reverse complement strand
CGTAAAGTCTATCTAAATTATTTTTCTAAAATTGATCGTATTTATGACAATTTAATTTATAGAAAAATCACGATTGGAGTAGCAAATCAAGAGCGCGCCCTTTTGATTTCAAACTTTACCAGTCAATATAAAAATGTATTGAGTAAACAGGGTGAGGGGCAGTAATTATGGCCGCCAAATACAGATTTTATTGTGGGTATTGTGGGTTTCGTGGTACCGGCTCGTTTGGCATTGAGAGAAACACTTACTATTCGACAGTGCCGAAATATTGCCGACGCTGCAGGCGAGTAGATACATACAAAATTGCTAATTTACCAGGGCTAGCTGATGAACTTCACTGCAAAGGATGTCAATCGGATAATTTCCTGCAGGATTGGAATGGTGTGAGTTGCCCAGTCTGTTCAAAGCATATGCGCTCGATTGGTAATGATGTTGATGGGAATCGATCTGATTGGCTTCCTAATAATTTTAAATTTGGGCGGGAATGATGAAGGGTTAGGACACTCCCATCACGGGCATCACCATGGGTTTGGCCTTATAGGCTAGGCCCAAAAACACCCTTGCATAGATAGGCCCTAGTCATGGTTCAACTTATATCGCGCCAATAGAACAGCCTGAGTTGACAATGAACTACTTAAAAATAGGGGGGGGTTGGCCTGCCCAGCACGATTCGAACGTGCGACCTACGCCTTAGAAGTGGCATGCTCTCTGTGCCCTGCCTTATGCCTGTTCCTAGCAAGAACTCCACATAAACTCTGCAAAGTCTTCTCATATGATTACTGCGTTGATTGCGGCCAAAACGCTCCCAGTCCCGCATGTATTCCAGCAAGTAATCGATCTCTTGATGGCTAAAGGCTGGCCTAATCTCTGCCCTATCGGCAGCGACCTCCAATAATGGAATGGTTCGAAGACGGTGAATTAACCCTTGATCTCTGGCTCGCTCAATTACCCGCTTATAAAGACCAGCATGGCGCCTTTGGGTATAGGTCTTGGGATTCTTACCCATCCGGGATATGCGCCAGGCTACATAGTCATCTACTACTTCCCTGGTGATGTCATTAATCTGGTAATCACCAAAGAATGGGGTTAGGTACTTGGTATAGATATGGATGTAGTCCACATGAGTACGTTTATTGGGATTGGCTTGCACAACTCGGGCAGCAGCAGCAAGTTCTTGCGTGGCCAATTGGCGAAAAGTCCGAGTCTTAATGGCTAAATCACTGGCTAGCTTGAGCTTGACTGTCTCGTATATAGAAATAGCTTGGGTTGTGGCTTCGGCTAACTGGTCAGATCCCGTACTAGCGGAATGCCAAGCCCCCGTAGAGAGCTTAAAGCGGCATTGCGATTGGTGACTCGCGGGTCTCTTATAGAGTGTCAGAAGTCCATCAAGGAGTTTGATGGGTTCAGTTTCGGCGGTAGGACTAGAAAATAAGAGTGATAGATTATTCATTACAAGTGTCTCGATACACGACACTTGTTAGCTTAATTTCAGATTTAGACTT
>NZ_NCFJ01000571.1:0-1503 GCF_002281105.1 Polynucleobacter sp. 35-46-11 | reverse complement strand
TAAGTCATTGATTTATATGGGTAATTTTTAAGGTCTATTTACCTACATTTATGCATAAACTACCCTTATTCACCATAAATCAAGGACTTACACGAGTCTTCCTAAAAAGTTTTGCACAGAGTTATCCACAGGATCGCTTAGTTAAAACCCATTTTTAATTCAGCTAAAGTACTGTGCTTATGTACTCAATCTTACTTTCTGCTGGCTGGCCTATTTGGCCCCTACTCATTATCTCGGTTTTCGGGCTAGCCATCATCCTAGAACGGTCTTGGTATTTGCGCCAAATTCATATTTTCCCCAAAGATAGCCTTGAATCCACATTTGGAGCGGCAAATGCTATTTCCCAGCAAAAAAAGGTTTCTGAAGCCGAAATTAGCACTATTGGCCAACTCTCTCCGGTAGGCTCACTTTTTGCCTGCATTCTGCGCGAAAAGGCCTCTGGCAGCTCTGCAGACTCCGCTTTAGAAGAGTTGCAAGCAAGCGCTCAATCAACCTGGCTAAAACTAGATCGCTATTTAGGCGCGCTAGCCACCATCGCGACAGTCGCACCCTTACTAGGTTTATTTGGCACCGTTGTCGGCATGATTGAAATTTTTGGTAGTCAGGGTGTGGGCAGCCCTCAACAACTAGCTCATGGCATCTCTATTGCTCTCTACAATACGGCTTTTGGGTTATTGATTGCGATTCCTGCTTTAGCTGCATGGCGTGGCTTGAGGGCGATGGCAAATCAACGCCAACATGAGTGTGAAGAATTTACCCGCCAATTATTTAAAAAGCTTTATCCACACTCTACGGATACAAAATGAGTTGGCTAGTAAATAAGCTTCAGTACCGAGGCCGATTTTCATTAGGGGTTCGCTCATCCTCTGTAGAGCCCGAAATCAATCTCATTCCTTTTATTGATGTGCTTTTAGTAGTGCTGATATTTCTGATGATCTCCACGACCTTCACGCGCTATCAAGAGCTAGCCATCACCCTGCCGACTGCCAATGGCGCAGCAAGCCAGTCAGAGGTGAAGCAAATTCATATCGCAGTCAGTCGTGATGGGCGCTTTGCTATTAACGGCAAGGTAACTGACCGCAGCGAACTGAGTAATAGCCTCAATTCACTGAACAAAGACAATGCCATCCAGGTCAATATCGATGCAGATGCTAAAGCGCCCCACCAGGCAGTCGTAACCGCCCTAGAGGCTGCGCGCGACGCCAATCTATCTAATATTGTGTTTAGCAGTCAAACTACAAAGAAATAAATTCAGTCCATTAGAAATATTGAGCTAAACAAATCGCCTTTAATGTCATCACCAAAAAAAACTTCTTTCTTTAATAAGGCTCCCCGGTTTTGGGAAAGACGTGGGCCAACCAGCCTCATCCTCTGGCCTTTATCAAAGGTGTACGGTTGGATCAATCAAGCTTTGGATTTAGTCAATGATCTGAACTTAGGAAAAAATAAGCCGCAAGCTGTGCCCATCATCATCGTCGGTAATATTCGCGTAGGAGGCACAGG
>NZ_NCFJ01000077.1:0-8923 GCF_002281105.1 Polynucleobacter sp. 35-46-11 | reverse complement strand
TTGCTGAGCTGAAATAAATTCTGGGCTATAGAGCTCTACTATTGGAGAACCAATATTGATCTCGACACCATCAAAGGCGTAAATACGTTCTACCCGCCCAGGTGCGCGTGCTGATAGCACCCTAGACTTTTCAGCATTAAACGCTAGGCGACCTGGTACTTTGATATCCACGGGTACCTGTACTTTTTCTGCCGTTTGGAAGATATAGATTTCTGGGTTCAGCTTGACGCCAGGAAGCCTTAACTCCAAGACGCCACTCTTCTCTATTTTGAGGGCCTTATCAGAAGCCTCAATCTTCACATTGCGATTGACATTGGTAATCCGACCTAAAACAATACCCATCGATAGGATGGCAAATGCAAAAGCGGCTAAGCGGACACGGTAGCGATTTTGGGGACTGAGGTTCCAGTACAGACCAGCAATACTAGCGAGTGCCACATGTAATCTATGCCCACCAAAGTGCATAGCCTTTTCAGCAATGGGCTTAGCTTTATCACCAAGCTGTTTTAGAAAAGAAAGAATTTTGTCTTTCAATACAACTCCTTAAAAAGGTTCTTTGCCAGATGTAGCTAGCAACACGGCTTGCGCTTGAAGTAGATTGCTCTCTGCTAAGGCTAATTGAACTTCGAGGCTACGCAATTGGGTTTGTGCCGTCAGCAAATCGTTAAATCCCTGACCATTATTTGAGTACTGAGTTAAGCCGACTTTATAAGCAGCATCTGCTTGTGGAACTTGGCGCTCTTTGAGAAATTGCGCCTGATTCTTGGCTTGCTCATATGTGGCATAAGCACCATTAACCGCCAACACAATTTGTTGTCGATTAGAAATATTGCCAGCTTCAGCTGCCGCTTGATTGCGCTGCGCCTGCTCTACCCCATACTTTTCTTTGGTAAAGAAATACAGTGGAATAATCAAATCCAATTCAAACTGGTAGTACATCGCGCCATTATTCGCCGAGAACGGCCCCCTTGGCGTGAATGAAGAACCAATTACTTGAAAGTCAGGTAGGTAGGCTTTCTTGGCAAGATCTACGCCTTTGCGAGCAGCCTCAAGCTGTAATGCTGAGCTCTTCAATGAGGGGTGACTGGTTTCGGCATAGTCTTCCAACTCCAGCAACGTTGGAACGCTGCTGATGGCACGACGGACGTCACCGCGCAAGATCAACTTTTCTCTTGAGTGGCGGCCTATCAAGGTATTAATGTTGTGCAATGAGACCGATAGCTGGCGCTCTACAATAAATTGATCTGCTTGAGCAGCACTTTGCGCCACTTGTGCGTTGAGATATTCAACATAAGCAGCGGCATTATTAGAGTAGCGCGCTTTGGCAACATTCTTAATCATCTCCAAACGCATTACCGATTCCTTGAGAACCTGCAACTGTTTCTGGGATGCTAACGCTCCGTAATACAGAGTAGATAGTTGAGCACCCAACTGCAGGTAGGTCGATTCGCTTTGAGCTAAAAGTGCTTCCGCATTGGTATTGGCAATATCGGATGCCAAGCTTTTCTTACCTGGAAACTGAAATGGTTGGGCAAGCGTAATGGCATTATTACTGCTGATCCCATTTGGGTATTGTGATGTCGGCGCATTTGCGCCACCCAATGCAAATGGGGAGTTCACTGGCATGCCAGACCACACCAACCCGACTTGTGGATTAGCTGGGGCATTAATCTGCGGCACAGTAGCCTTGGCAGACAAATAGGACTCGCGCAAAGAAGACAATTGCGGGTTGTTTAATTTAAGTTCATTCCAAAGCTGGCGCAAATCCATTTCTGCGGGGCCAGATGTTGCACCCATGGTGTAGATCTTCGGCGTATTACTTTGCGTTACTGGCGCAAATAAGCTTGCGGCTTTGGCAGGATTGGGAGCATTGGGGGTGCTACTGACATTGCTAACTAGTGGAGGTGCAGATAAGCTCTCTTGAGATTCATTGAGCTGTACAGTGACATTAGCTGGAGTGGCAGTATTTGCAGGCGATGTTTGCGCAAAAACAGATGTCACTAAGAACAGGGATGCAAAAGAACAAACGCCAGCAAGCCACTTTGAGGGCTTGGCTTTTGCATGCATCTGGTTCTGAGTTGTAATCTGGCCGTGAATCAAATCGGCTGCCTCTAAATCTCTTCGAATGCTGTTTTTATAGTCTTGAATGTAGATTTCCCTACATATCAAGGGGTTTTACTGATTATAGGGGTCTAGAGGCAAAAGTCCATCAAATACAAATTCTTATCTTATTGATTCTAAAGACAATAATGAATTTAGCCCTACTGACAACAGCTAGAATTCAGCATGAACCCTGAAAGATAGGATCTTGACTGGTCCGCGGGCAGAGTTATAGGCTGGATTGATGATGTGCTGGAAGTTCAAACCAGCAAGTACGTTCTTAATAACCGTGGCGTTGTAATACACCTCACCAATCCGTTCTGGTGAGTAAGAAATCGTTTGACTTGGGCTAGCGTAGTCACCAATGAAGTAAGACACGCCACCAGCTTGTAAGTAACCACGGCGATAGCTCGACAAACCATTTTGCATGGCAGAGATCCCAATACTATCTTTAGGGCGCTTCCAACTTGTGCCATTCATACCCATGCCAATAGAGATGGAGTTGTCTGCTTCAGTGAATGACATCGTTTCGGTCTGACCGTCGGATGTAAAGGCGCGGCCATAGATGCCAAGATCTTTGGTCAAAGCCTGCTCGCCATGTATACCAATACCCGTTTTGATTTGCATATTGTTGCGGACATTGTTAATTGCTTGGGTGCCTTGGCGAGCATTGGGGTCTTGGTCAATGTAATTGGTAGCGTCTGAGAATCGCGCCAACATCATTTTGTTGCGATAGGCCAAGACACTCACCTTGCCAGGAAGATCGGCAATATTGTGCTGGCGCTCAACTTCTACTTGATCGCCATAGGTATTAAAGATTTGCCAATTAAGGTCACGGCCATTGGGTGATTTGGGGGCGAGCATTCTGGAAGCGCGCATCACCCAGTTATCGAGATACCACTCACCCGCCAATCCCCAGCTATAGCCTCTGGCGTCAGCTGCATAGTCATAAGCCAGATAGGTCATATTGCCCCAGTTCATAAACTGGATGCGAGGATCTTTAGCATATCGGCTGTCATCAAAAATATCGAGCGTGGAGAACTGACCACCAGTAAGCACGATGCGATTACTACTCACGGTTTGCGTAATTTGATTGGCTTCATTCTCAAGAACGACTTTATCGCCCTCTTGATTAATCGTATGACGCGCAAAAGCACGAGCAGAATAAAACTTGGCTTGCGCCCCAGTAGCCTTACTACCCTCGCCGTTAGGAAAACCCCCAAGACCAACTAATCCAGAAAATGGCACACCAGAAATCACTTCCGGATTGAAGTAGACATCGGTATTGGGTGCTAGGCGTGCACCCATGAATAAGGTGCCCGACCAGGTATAGCTCATGGATTTTTGAGCATTCAAACTATTCTGCCCAGAATAAGATGAATTGAAATTGTTATAACGCTGATTAATGTAAGTCGTTTGCCCATGCAGATTTACAGGCAACCCAAAGAGCTCTCCCTCAGTTGGAACACCCTCAATTGGGGAGGCGAAACTTGCAATCTGATCTGACCCTGATCCTGCTTTTTGTGCGAGCGCAGTCGTGCTACCAAAGGCAGCAAGCAAGCTCAACAGAAGAAGATAGGATTTGTGGGACATTCACAATTTCACAATACTGAGCATCAATGACCAATCAATCACTAGAAAAGAAACTAAAGGTCAGATCTACCGGGGTAAAAACCAGACAACTCGGATAGGCACTGCGTGAGATTGAAGCTCATCAGGAGTGCAGGCCAAATTATCCCTAAAAAGGATTAACTTACCTAGAATTTATGTCGCTTTAGTGACTATTGAGCCTATTTCGCCCTATCGCTTAAGGTCTCGATAAAAATTTTCATGAACTCCATAGCCAATTAATGCGATTTGAGTTCCATCCAGACTAACCGAGTATGCCAACAACATTTGTTGATGGAGATGGCGAAACTTATAAACCTGCACACCCAACAAATCACCCTTCTTCATATCCCCAACAAATGGCTTGGAGGTAATATCTTTAACCGCTGAATCAAGGGCCTTCTTTTCGGCGGGAGAAATTTTCTTAATAGCTCGATCAAATCGAGGGGTTGTTAATACCCTCATCCGAATTTATATGGGGAAAGATTGCCAGCTTTTACCTCTTCAATACTTACGAGCATATCTTGAAGCATGTTGATGGGTAGATCAGGATTCTCTTCAGCGACCTTACCCAAGCGAGCCCAGTACTCAATTTGCTTAGGTACTGATCTATGCATTGCCTGAGCATAGGGCTTGGCGTCTTCCACCAATATATCCGATAACTTGATTGCTATAGCCATAATGAGCTCCTTATTAAACTAGTATCAATTTAATACAAAAGGTTGCAAAAAGCAACTTTTTACTAAGCACCTTATTAATGGGGATTTGGGATATAACTTAGATATACCAAACTTAGCGCCGATCCATCAGCGCTCTGGCTAATGTGCCTGCATCCACATACTCAAGCTCACCACCCACCGGAATACCTCTGGCGATTCTGGTGACTTTGATGCCTTTGGATTTGAGTACTTCACCAATGTAATGGGCTGTGGCCTCACCTTCACTCGTGAAATTCGTTGCCAGAACTACTTCTCGCACTGGCACTCCAGTATCTGGCGCTTCAATACGGCTTAGCAATCGATCAAAATGAATTTCATTAGGGCCCATGCCATCAAGTGGCGAGATCCGACCCATTAATACAAAGTAATTACCTTTAAAACTCAAAGTCTGCTCGACCATCACTTGATCAGCGGGCGTTTCCACAATGCATAGCAAAGATGGATCACGACGGTCATCATTACAAGTAGCGCAGATCTGGGTTTCGGAGAAAGTATTACAACGGGCACAGTGACCTACAGTCTCTACTGCTTCACCCAATGACTGAGCAAGCACTGCAGCACCATTGCGATCATGCTGAAGCAAATAAAAAGCCATGCGCTGAGCAGACTTGGGGCCTACGCCAGGTAATACACGCAATGCCTCGATCAAACGACCAAGGGCATCTTGCGGAGCTTCTTGACGTGCCATTAAATAAAGATATTTCTAAGGATGATTAAAACGGCAGCTTAAATCCAGGAGGCATCGGCATACCTGCAGTAGCACCAGACATCACTTGTGCATTAGCAGCCTCTACTTGTTTGAATGCATCTGTATAGGCGGTAACCAATAAGTCTTCGAGCATTTCGCGATCATCCATTGCACTTGGATCGATCTGCACGCGCTTCATCTCATATTTGCCAGAGATGCTCACTTTGACTAAACCGCCAGCCGCTTGGCCAGTGACTTCAAGCGCAGCCAATTGCTCTTGCGCTACTTTCATCTTCTCTTGCATCTGCTGGGCTTGTTTCATCAAACCCGCAAGGCCGCCTTTCATCATCGCTTATTTCCTTTGCTTACTTATATGTCTATCAATATTGAACTGGGCAATCAAAGAGGCTTTACAGAGCCACCAACTACTTTGGCTCCAAACTCTTTTTCTAATTGCTGAATAAATGGATCTTGCGCAATCATTTGCTCTGCGTTTTGTCTTTTCTCTTGATGAATCTGCGCATCGACCTTAGCGACTGTCTTACCCTCAACTTCACCCTTCTCGATAATGACTTTGATGGGTTTGCCAAAGTGTGCTGTTAATGCATCTGCAAGGCGGCCAATAGAAGCTTCGGATGCCAGTTGCGGCATCGGTGTCACAACAGTAGCGCGCACACCTGCTGGTGAATCTTCCCAATCTTGCAACTCCGTCTGAAATGCTAACTGTTGAACCAAGCCTTTAACCGGCAACTGGCGCATTAAGGAATGCCAGTCTGGACGATTGGCTGCAGATGCAGTAGCAGTTGGTGCAGGAACTGCTGGAGCTGCGGCAGCAGGTTTAGCAGTGGCTGGAGCAGATGCTGCAGGCGCAGACCTTACTGGAGCAGCAGTTTGATTTGCTGGTGCAGACGGTCTTGGTGCCGAAGCTACTGGTGGCGCTGAGCCCCCTGCTCTACTGGGAGTTTCATTTCCGGGACGAAAGGCCAGCATCCGCAGAAGAGTCATAGCAAAGCCAGTTTGCTCATCTGGAGCTAGCGATAAATCGGGACGGCTAGTAATGCTGATTTGATAGAAGAGTTGCGCCTCTTCTTTTGTCAGTGCACCAGCTAAGCGACGAATCTCGGCCGCTTCTGGCCAGTCTTCTAGTACAGATTCAGGAACAATTTGTGCGGCTGCAATTTTCTGAATGAGACTAGAGAGATCAGCCAGTGCTAATGAGAAAGACATACTGCGCTCACCCATCTCATTGGAAATGGCTAACAATGTCGCACCATCTTTAGCAATCAGTGAATCCAAAATTCTGATGAGGTATGCATCATCGAGCGTGCCGAGCATGCCACGTACTGCCTCTTCAGATACTTTGCCAGCAGCATAAGCAATCGCTTGATCCGTCAGTGACAAAGCATCGCGCATAGAACCTTGCGCTGCTTTTGCTAAAACACGCAGTGCATTGGTCTCACACTCAACGTTTTCTGCGGCAAGTACTTTTTCTAAATGCTCAACGATGAGCGGTACCGGCATTTGTTTGAGATTGAACTGCAAGCAACGGGACAAAATGGTGACTGGAATCTTTTGGGGATCAGTTGTCGCCAGGATGAATTTCACATGTTCTGGCGGCTCTTCAAGCGTTTTGAGCATGGCATTAAAGGCATGATTGGTGAGCATGTGCACCTCGTCAATCATGTAGACCTTGTACCGTGCATTACTAGGGGCGTAGGCTGCTTTTTCTAATAGAGCGGCAATGTCGTCCACCCCGCGATTACTCGCAGCATCCATCTCAATATAGTCAACAAAGCGACCGGCATCGATCTCTAAGCAAGCTGGGCATTTTCCGCAAGGCTCCGAGGTCATGCGCCCTTGGCCATCTTCCCCGGTGCAATTGAGGGCTTTGGCCATAATTCGGGCAATGGTGGTCTTTCCGACCCCGCGAGTGCCTGTAAAGAGCCAAGCGTGGTGTAGTCGACCTTGGTCTAAGGCATGGGTTAATGCCTTAACCACATGGTCTTGTCCTACCAATTGGGAGAAAGTTTTAGGGCGCCACGAACGGGCTAAAGCCAATGCTGTCATGTACTCCATTCTAACAAGCTAAAATGGAATTGGACGGGCCTCCCCGCATGGCGGATTGGATAACCTGGTCAGGTCGGGAACGAAGCAGCCAAACCCAATTCTGTCAGTGCCGGGGGTCGGGCTCGTCCACCCCTATTGATAAGTCCTTGTTTAGTTTGATATTTGTATTTCTAGACAAGGATTTGCACTAAGCAAAGGTCTCAATGTCACGACCAGACATGAACAAATACGTAGTCATCTCTATCGAACCGACTGATCTAAGCAACCACTGGGTCATTACCTACCAAACCCCTAGAGGTGTAACCGAACAAGAATCTGTAGAGGCTTTTGATTCCAATGACGCATTCATTAAATTTCGCAATCAGCGGATTCAAGAATTAAAAGCAAAAGTCATTCGAAAAGCGCAAAAATAATTACGGCTTCCAAAAGCAGGATAAGCGCCTGTCAATTCCAGCAGCAAAGTCGTGATAAATCCACTTATTGCAAATGAACTGATCCACCACGATCAATACCAGGATCACTGCCACCAAAAATATCAGCAACCATTTAAGAGAAGTGTTCATACGGCAAGATCCAGTGAGGTGAATGCGATTCGATTCAAGCTATTAGGGCTCAATCTTAATTTTCTTGAACTTACCAAGCAGTGCCAAGGTAGCCAATATTTGATTAGCCATATCCGCACTCAGATCCCCTTTAGCTAGGGCATACAGAATTTGATCCGCGCGCTCCGATTCTGGGGCAGCTAGTAAGGCTTTAAAGATTTGCGCCTCAGTCATCACGCTATCAATTTGTATTGATGTGAGATTAATCTGCACTTTAGTGCCCTTGATGCCATAGCGCACTTGGGCCATTTCAATGAGTTCACTGCGTTGCTTTTCTTGCAAGCTTTCAAGTGTAGGTAATGCTGAATCAAGACTAGGTGCTAGAGCCGGACCTATATTAGGACCCTGACGGGGCTTTTTATATACAAGATCATCATCCACAAAAGCCTCCAATCCCTTGATGAATGCAATTCATTTTGGGGAATGCAAGTGCCATATCTAAGCGATTACTTATTTTGGTGCGAGCAAAATTCGCATTAAGGCAGTACGCGCTTCTGGTACCTTAAGTTGGTCAGCTAAATTGAGTAACTCCGTAGCCTTGGGGATATTTTTTAAATATTCCATCACGAGGCCATAGTTATAAATGGCTACCCCGTTTTTGCGTTTGACTTCAGTATCGAGTTCATAAAAGAGTCGGTCAATTTGACGCTCTTGCAATTGATCGCTCCAAGCCATCTCGCAGCATTTACGAAAGGTGCGCTCGTAACCGGCGCTTTCAATCGTGATGAAAGCATCAAATGCTTGGGGGTAAAGCCCTAAGTTCTGGAAACGTAAACCTTCAGCAAAATCAGCGTTATTTAACTCGGACATAGTGGGGGCTCGATGCAATATAAAGACGTGAAGCCCATATATTACCTTGGATTTCTATAAATAAGCCCCTAATTACAGCCCCATTCGGACCCTTAGAATTGAGGGTTCTAAGATTGATAACCTCCCTTCCCCAGAAAACCCCCTGAGTGGTCTAGATTAAATAATACGAAGCATTCTGAGGATTTGCCAGATCATAAAAATAATCAATAAGACGGCAACAGTACGTGCGTCCATGACCAATCTGAATAAACGCAATTGCTTATGAGTGCATTCCAATGAAACCTGCATTACGAACCCCTGTTAGCTAGAAAAGTTCAGCGTAGAGGTTT
>NZ_NCFJ01000076.1:0-8928 GCF_002281105.1 Polynucleobacter sp. 35-46-11 | reverse complement strand
ATTGCGCGGAAACCCACCCACCGCCATTAGCGCCGAGCGCCGATACGCCGCGAATGAATTCGATGAAAACGCGGCTTTAATCCCCATACGCTCCCGATCAGCCAAGGTGGCCACATAACTTTTATCGGGGTAATTAAACAGCCGCGCGTGCGATCCCAGCGGTTTGGCATCGTTATGGGGCAATTGGCGCCCGTAAGCCACCCCCACATCGGGGTCATCAAACGCCCTTACTAAATTTTCAAGAGCGAACGCATTGGCCAAAATTGCATCTTGCGTCATAAACACAATAATGTCGGCATCGGGCAGCAACTCAACCGCCCATTGGCGCGTGCCACCGTGGTTGAATTGGGTGCGCGGGATAGAATGAACCTTGAAACCTAAGGCTCGGGCACGGCTAACCGAATTGTCACTAGATTGGGAATCAATAAGCAATCGACAGGCCACCCGTGGGGATTGTTCGCTTAAATGAAAATGCAACTCGTCCAAGACGAGGGCTGCATTCAGAACGGGAACAAAAACTGCAATGACCAAGGATATCGGTTCCATTTAATTCTCACATCACGCTGAGCTAATAAGCGTGCGTAGAGGCGCATTTAATTTTGTGTTCCACCCTGTAGCTTGGGTACTGTGCGCAAGCGCCAGACTGTACAAATCAACAGCACATTTCGAGCTAGCCCTACACGACGAACTTGGCCAAAAAAGACAGCCCAAAGGCGTCGCCAGCGACTGGAAGCCAGCAATCCAGCAGACATGGCGGCAATCACATCACGCCAGCGTCGCTCTTGCTCAAGTTCCGGTTTTAGCCGTCGGCTCAATGCACCCGCCTGCAGAACCGATGCCACAAATATGCTTTGCTTTTCCGTGCACTGCAATGATAGCCCCGTCAAAAATTTCCACATTTTCTGCCCCAGAGATTGCACACCAATCGTATTCTGACCGTGCTGGCGATACAAGATCAGAGGATGATCCACCACGGCTACGCGCCCCATGCTTGCGGCGCAGAGCAGAAGCCACCAATCATGAATGACCGACTCATTCGGAAACGGCAAACTCCGCTCAATCAAGGCTCGGTTGCCCAGCATGGCGCAGCCAGGTACCAAATTATGCGAAAGCAACCAATAACTCGGATTCCGCCATGCGCCCCCTGAATGATTCATCTTGAAAAATGAATGCGATTTCAACTTCAAATCTGCATCCACTACCGTCAGGTCGGAATAAGCCAAAGCAGGTTCTGGATCAATGGCTTGAAAACCACCCTCCTGATCATGGCACAAAGCGGCTCGAAGCTCGGCAAGTTTCCTTGGCAACCAAACGTCATCCTGATCACAAAGGGCAAAGAAGTTAGCACCCTGCCCAAGAGCCGCGCGCATTAAGTGCTCGAAACTTTTTGTCACGCCTAATCGACCAAAATTATCTAAAACCCAACGCATTTTAGGTTGCGTTTGGGCAAAAATTTGCAAAAATTGACGGGTCTGATCGGTTGAGCCGTCATCCCGTACCAAGAGTATCCAATTAGCATCATCCTGATCATTTAAACTGTTCAGTAGGGCTTGCAAAAACGTTGCGCCATTATAAGTAGCGAGCAGAATGAAGATCGTGTCTCGATCTTGCAAATTACACGGCATACGCGCAGGATGCGACGCATCAAAGCTAAGTTCATTCACCAGCGTTCACCAAAGTCATAAACCTCAAACTTGCAATTTTTTGTTTCAATCAAATTCATTGCTATCATATCAGGCGATTTCGTTGCCTTGAAGGCTGCTCAATCAACGGAGCCAAGCCCCGTTCGGCACTTGAAGAACGGATCTGTGCTAACACCAGTACCTCATGTCAGTATAACAAACGCCTTATGCCCGAAATCCATGCATCTACGCCCAGTCTCTTGGGTCGAATAAAAAAAATAGTCGGCACCTGGATGCGTCGAATTTATATTGCCCTACCGATCTCCTTCGCTAACAAAAATTGGCTCAAGGACACATTTTTCACACTCTTTGCGCCGCTACTGAAAAAAACGAACAGTTATCGAGCATGGCTGCAGTTCAAGGGACAAGAATCCAACCTTACCTTAAAGAAAGGCAACGAATATCCGAATTCGAATATCACTCTTACGCGTTATACAAAATACATTGATGCAATTTTAGAAATCCCACAACGCAGTCAAACCAGCTTCGTCCCGATCGCCACGGAGGAAGTCGACGCAACCCAACTCGGAGCGAGGGCGATTGCATTCTATTTACCGCAATTTCACCCCATCCCTGAAAATGATACTTGGTGGGGCCGAGGCTTCACCGAATGGACAAACGTATCCAAAGCGGTTCCACAATTTATCGGACACGAGCAACCGCATTTACCGGGTGAGCTCGGATTTTATGATTTGCGCCTAATTGAGGTCATGCGCCGACAATCTGAGCTTGCCAAGCTGTACGGCATTGAGGGATTTTGTTTCCACTACTACTGGTTTGCTGGCAAGAAACTACTTGATCTCCCGCTCAAGCAACTAATTGACTCAGATATACACCTGCCATTCTGTATATGCTGGGCCAACGAGAACTGGACACGCCGCTGGGATGGCATGGACGACGACATTCTCATCGCCCAGAATTACAGCCCCGAAGATGATCTCGCCTTTATCGAGACACTTATACCGCTACTTCTTGACCCCCGATACATTCGGATTAACGGACGTCCGGTAATTATAGTTTATCGCCCATCCCTATTACCCGATGCAACGGCGACATTACTGCGTTGGCGTACCTATTGCCGCGAAGTCGGCATTGGTGAATTGTTTCTCAGCATGGTGCAATTCGATCAGCATGATCCCCTAAAAAATGGCTTTGACGCAGCGATCGAGTTCCCGCCACACAAAATTGGGCAGGGTATTCCCCCTATTAACCAGTCGCTCGACATTATCAACCCGAACTACCGAGGCTATATCGTAGATTACGACGCGATTATTGATCAGGCGCTGAGTGAACCTGCCCCTCAATTCCCCCTCATTCGCGGAGTTTGCCCATCATGGGACAATGAAGCGCGCAAACCCGGACGCGGTTACACCATGGCCAATACCAGTCCCTCAAAATATCGCGCGTGGTTGCGATCCGCCATGCACTTCGCCGAAAAACACCCGGTTCTAGGCGAATCATTAGTATTTATCAATGCCTGGAATGAATGGGCGGAAGGAGCGCATTTAGAACCTGATCGACGTCACGGTTACGCATACCTTAACGCCACCAAACAGGCTTTATTGAAGCCGCAGCCTCATTCGGTGGCGACAACTCATGTTTGTGTCGTTATTCACGCTTTTTACCCCGAGCTCCTTCCAGAGATTTTTGCCTATTTGTGTGACTGGCAGATTCCCTATCGACTCATCATCACAGCACCCAAAGACCATATACCCGAAATTGAACGGCATCTTAATAACGCGCAACTAACGGCGAAGATCAACTCACATCCCAATCATGGGCGGGATATCTTGCCCTTTATCAAAACACTACAAACCGAGATTCTACCCGAAGACATTGTTTTGAAACTCCATACCAAGCGTTCGTTACATCGCAGTGATGGTGATCGGTGGCGCACAGAAATGCTTACTCAACTGTTAAATCCCGAACGGGCACAACAGATTTTCGAGGCCTTCAAAACCTCAACCGATTTAGGAATTGTGGCACCCAGAGGCCATATTCTCCCGCTCACAACCTACTGGGGCGCGAATTCAGCCACTGTGCAAAAACTAACTTCACAAATGGATGGCATCCGCGTCAATCCCGAAGACGAGTTATTCGCGGCGGGCTCCATGTTTTATCTGCGCCCGGCTGCGGCCAAAAAAATCTTAGAGATGAACTTAACCGAAACAGATTTTGAAACAGAAGCCGGACAAGTCGATGGCACACTCGCGCATGCGCTTGAGCGCTGCTTTGGCATCGCTGCTTGGAAAGTGGGCTATTTTATGGCCGATAGCAGCGCCCCCTGCCAGCCATTTTCTCAGTTTTTAAAAGAGTATGCCTACGCGAAAGCATCTGAAAATTAGCAATCGTTACAGAGAGGCAATGTTTGAGACTGCTTGGCTATTGCTTGCCGCTCAACAAAATCTGTAGCCAACCAAGCCATTAGTTGCAAAGCCGCCTCCTGCCAGTCCGAATCCATGACCCGGCCGATTTGTGCGCTTTCTGGCAACAAAATATCTGCCTGATTATCATTCCATAAAATCAAGAAGCACCCCGAGCGCAACAAAGCGCATGCCGCAGAAGCCATCTGCTGTTTTAAATTACTAAAAATCACCATGCAATCGCCAGAGAACTGCCTACCTAACTTATCCCATTCTGCAGGAGTGCGAATAATTACTCGCTGCGTCAACAGTTGGTAAATCGCCGCTCCGACTTCGCTGTGCCGTACCTGCTCAAAAGCGGCATCACTCATAAAAAAACGAATGGCATTCGAGTGCTTGCAGCTAGCTTTGATAAACTCAATCAGAGTGAAAGGATACAAATCAGCAGGTGATGGATCATCCAGACCAAGCCAAATTGTCGCCAAAGGCAGGCCGCTTAGCGTACATAATTCAGCTCGGCTTACATCATAGCGACGCGAGGTTGAGGAAATATCCGGCGCACCCTGAATAGGCACACTCGAATCCTCAGAAGCCGAGCCAGTCAAAGCCACCACCACCGGTGAGGGCAAACCCACAGACTGCGCGTGATCATGCCGACTCGATAGCCTATTTCGCAACACGCGGACTTGACTGCCTAACCACCGTATTGGCACCGTCAGTCGCCACGAGCGCGAGCCTAAGAGCCGTTGCTGACTCTCGAACAACTCAGCAGATAGCGTGGTCTGCACGCTTAAATGATGCTCAGCGAGCGAAGCTCGATGCTCGGCACTGGCCAACGCGACCTCAAACTCTTGCTTCTGGTGTTGGCCAGCTTCGTCTAACACCCAAACATCTTGTTGCAATTGCTGCACGCGTTGCGCTACGCCATCAACAAAACCACTATGACGCGCCGACACGACCGACGACGGCAAAAGCGTCAAATATTGCCGAAGCATAGTGCGAATCGAAGTCGGTAGATGCATCTGCCAATACTGCATTACTGTTTGGATTTGCGCACGCTGAGCATCAAGCACCCGCAACAGGTTTAAAATCGATTCGACGTTTGGCTCAACGAGCCAGCCGGTAACATCATGTTCAATGCGCTCTCGATAAGCGCCCAGATTCGTCGCCACCACAGGCACGCCGAGTGCCTGCATCTCACTCAATGTGTACGAAAATGTTTCTGGCACAATCGACAGCAGCAAGGCGCAATCAGGACGAAATTCGGCAATTTTGTCGGCCAATTCTCCACGCGGATAATCAAAAACAATCTTAACCTGCGGCATATCGACAAAAGCCCAGCCTTTCCCGCCACAGCCAAGCAAGAAAACATCGGCAAAATTCATCAGTTTCGGCAATAACTCTGCAACCAAACTCAGCCCTTTGTGCTCAACCAAACGCCCGGGAATGACCACCCGCAAGCGCTGGCCGGAAGCAAGGCTTGAATTTAAAGTACGCGGCAGCACATCAATGCCATGACCGATGATCGTGCACGGCAAATTAGCAATCGCGGGCAACAATTGCTGCCACCTGGCCCATGCCACGTGCGTGGGTGCAACCAACTGCACCCAAGGTGCCGCGATAACCATCGCGTATTCCCCGCGAAAAGCGACCCACCACTCAGGCCGAGTATCATGCCAAAAGTAATACATCGGGTTGTCTTGCTGACAGGTGCGTAACGAGTTCACGTCACAGCGTGTACATGCAGCACCGGCATAATGAGCGAAGAAAGCCGGACAGAACGGATATACATCGTGCAGGATCACAATCGTAGGCAATCGCAATGCAAACACATCCAGCGCATGACCAATCAATGAGGAAACAAACAGCGACTGCACCGCCAGTTTATCGACCAAGTCACGCAAAATCGCCGCATATTCCGGATGATGAATTTCCGTTGCACGAATTGGGGTGGCTAAATGCCAGAGGGCTATTTTCGTTTTCTTTCCAGCCCACGCCATCCAAAGAGATAAAGCAGCCCCAGCCGCATTTGGATCTGTCTCTGATTGCAAGATGAAATTCGGTTGCGTATCGACGGTAACAAAATCGTCAACCCATCGTTCAATTCCCCCTCCCCAGCTATGCGCGATGTGCAAACGCACACCACCTGACACCTTGATTTGCGCAGTTGGATTAGCGCTACTCTCTAACGCTTGCTCTTGCTGCACCAACAAAGCTTGATTAGCATTCAACGTGCCGCGTGCCGTGTCAATCCCAGAGCGATAAATCCGCAATGGATTAACCCGAACGAAAGCGTCAACGGTGTACAAGTAATCAGGATGTTTATCTAACAAAGTAGCCAGCGCACTTTTTTGGAGGACAGATTGCTCTGTGCCAAAGCTCACCCCTCCTGCATGAAACACATAGACATCTGCTGCCAGCACGTTGCGCCAACCAAGCAAAGCAGCATTACGGCTGAAATCATTTTCTTCGCCGTAACCACGACCAAACCGTTTCGCATCAAAATAACCGACTTCATTCAAGCAGGCGCGCTTGATGAACATGCAAAAACCAACGGCAGTCGGAATCTCCGCTGTTTGATCGGCATTAGCTTTCGAAACCAAACCATCAAGCTCAGCCAAAGTGAGGCCACTCGGCAAATTCGCGTTGCCAGCGCCATTAAAATAGGGATAACTACAAATGGTCGCGTTATTTGAAAACGGGGTTATCGTGCCAATTTCTTCGGCGGAATAGGCCGCCGCGTGAATGCGATCAAGCCAGTCATTTGCCACTTCGGTGTCGCTGTTCAGCAACAAAACATCCCGTTCCAGATGGAGTTGCATGCCTCGGTTGACTGTTGATACAAAACCTAGATTTTCAGTATTCTTCAGCAGGGTGATGAGGCCGCGCTCAGATAGTGAACCGAGGTACTCGACCAGTTCGACTTCCGGGGATTTATCCTCAATTACGACCAGCTCAAAATCGGCTCGTACCGGCGCTGCCAATACGGATTCAATGCAACGGCGCGTTTCAGAAAACCCTCTGTAAACTGGCACGATAATATCAATCGGCAAGCTCCGCTCTGATGCTTCATTCATTGTGAAGGCTTCCTCAAACAAAGGGTTGCATTATCGTCCCAAGCCCAAGTTTGGTTTACTGTCCATAAAGTTTTTACAATTTGCTCACTCGCCTGTGAGCGCGCTTCTAAAATCTCAACTCTTTGCCGCAACCACTCATTTTCTTTCCGAATTACTTCACTCTTGATATCAAATCGATTAAATAATTTTCGCCACCACTTATTTCTAATAACCGTATCCGATTGCTGAACCTCACTGGTTTTAGACGAAATAGTTGGCCAGGTTCGCATGTGCATCGGAAAGCCAATCACATCTCGTTGAACAGCCTTTTGATTACTGTAAACAGGTTCAAAACCAACCGCGCGCGCCATAATTTCTATTAAATCGGGATGGTAAAATCGAACATGTTCAGGATCACGCCAAAATCCCAGCAACTGACTGCGAATAGACTCAGGATCTGGAAAAATCAGCACTAAAATTCCGCCTTCACCCAAAGCGTCATAAAGAAGTTGTATCAACTCCTCAACTGCAGCAATTGGCAGATGCTCAATAAAATGAGAACAATGGATTCCGTCATATTTTACTGGCGCTGTCGATACTTTTTGGAGAAATTCAAATGCATCAGATTCATGCACCTGAAATCCTATGTCCCGTGCATATTTAACAAGAGCAGGGTTCCGTTCTACGCCCTCAGCAACAATGCCCGACTCGGCAAGAAGGTCAAGGAATATCCCAGCGCCACATGCCAAATCTAGGACTCGTTTTGATTCACTGAAAAAACTAACCACTCCGCTCTGCATATCTCTCAGCAAGCCATGATCACGAAGTCCGAACTCATATAATCCATAGTCAAAACTTTTATTTAATGTCGGTTCAGTGTCTGTTGATTGCTTGAGCATCCAATCAGACACTTGATCCACGCACAAAACACTACCCCGCCAGTCCTGAGGAATAACGCTGGGATCAACACCACTAACCCAATCACCTACCAAAACGTCAGAAGAAGATATGGCGCCAGACAACCAATCAAGAGCTCTAGAATTGTTAGCCGGTAATTGGTTTATTTCCGGCCGCTTAACAAGCACTTTTGATCCAAAAATCTTAGCCAAGCGAATTAGGTCTAAAGTCGCACCGCAAACTAAAACGATGTAAACAAATTTGGGGCGAACTCGCAAATACTGCTCGGTAAAAAATCTATTGAGAACCTGCTCGCCAAATTCACCACGAATAGGGCGTTTCACCTCTGACACTGCAACGACAAAGTGGTTTCTCGTCTCAATTTCAGGACGAACTTCACGGTCTGATAAGTGAGAATCGAAGTAAACCTCAAGATTAAAGCTATTTTCAACTGGGCTACTTGTTCCAGATTCCAAAATGACGAGACACTGATGGGACATCGACGAATAACTCCATGAATGAATTAAAGCGAAATTTAATAGCAAGTTTTAAGGCAACCATTTGGATTCACTCATGCCACGCTTCTGAGTGATCCTACCCAAACTTACCCTCATTTCCTGAACTTAGGAAAATAACTCTGCAGCCGCTAGGCCCAAGCCCATTTGATCCTTGCTGGACAAGACAGGCTGAATTTCGGGCCAACTAATCGACAGTTCATGGTCACACCAAAGAATACAGCGCTCATACTCGGGTGCGTAATAATCGGTGGTTTTGTATAAAAAGTCGGCGGTTTCACTTAGCACTAAAAACCCGTGGGCAAAACCGGCGGGTACCCAAAGCTGGCGATGGTTTTCTGCCGAAAGCTCAACCCCCACCCATTGCCCGAAGGTGGCAGAATGTTTGCGAATATCGACCGCCACATCGAATACG
>NZ_NCFJ01000075.1:0-8930 GCF_002281105.1 Polynucleobacter sp. 35-46-11 | reverse complement strand
TCTCCAGTCCCTGCTCCATCCGACGCTCAACACCCCAAAAAGACCAACCCAGGACTGTTTGTGCGGGAGGTGAGTGTCTTTAAGCGCTAGGGTAATTTAATAAGTTTTGAACCTAACAATGATACCAGTTTTGCGTATAAACCCTTGGATTCCCAGCCAATCAAGCCTGGAAGGTAATAAGCCCCCAAGTCATCCGACTGAGGGGCTTATTTTGATCATTTACAGAAGATTTAAGACTTCGCGCTTTGCTCGATGATGGTCTTAATTTGAGCTAAAACAGTCTGATCTTCCATGGTGCTGATATCGCCAGGATCACGCCCTTCAGCCACAGCTTGGAGAGCACGGCGAACAATCTTGCCAGAACGGGTCTTAGGCAAGGCCGTCACAATATAAACACGTCCTGGACGAGCAATCGCGCCCAATGTGGAGTCCACAGTTTTCATACACTCCGCTTCTAAAGTTGCGGTGTTAGAAGAATCCTTAGGAATCACAAAAGCAATCGCAGCCTGACCTTTGAGCTTATCTTCAATACCCACTACCGCCACTTCTGAAACATTGGAATGGCCAGAAATACTCTCCTCGATCTCACGAGTGCCTAAACGGTGGCCAGCAACGTTAATCACATCATCGGTACGGCCCAAGATGAAGAAATAGCCGTCATCATCTTTGATGCCCCAGTCAAAGGTGGAATAAATCGTCTTACCGGGAATGGTTTCCCAGTAGGTGCTAACAAAGCGCTTGTCATCACCCCAAACAGTTTGCATACAACCTGGAGGCAGGGGTCCCTCGATAGCAATCACGCCCTTCTTATCTGAACCCAACTCTTCTGAAGTAGCGTCATCCAACAACTTCATGTTGTAACCAAATGATGGAACACCAGGTGAGCCAAATTTATGCGGCATTACTTCAACGCCACGCTGAATTGCCAACATAGGCCAGCCAGTTTCTGTCTGCCAGTAGTTATCGACAATCGGCTTCTTAATCGCATCATGAATCCAACTTGCAGTTGGCTCATCCAAAGGCTCGCCCGCCAAGAACAAGGCACGTAATGTTGAAAGATCATATTTTGTTAAGAATGCAGGATCTTGCTTCTTCAAAACACGAACTGCTGTTGGCGCAGAGAACATGACTGAGACTTTGTACTTCTCTACCAGCTTCCACCAGATACCTGCATCTGGGCTCAATGGAGTGCCCTCGTACATGATCGTAGCCATACCATTAAGCAATGGGCCATAGATGATGTAGCTATGACCAACAACCCAACCAATGTCTGAAGTAGTAAACATGGTTTCACCAGGCTTGCCACAGAAGATGTGATTCATTGTGGACATCAAGGCCACAGCGTAACCACCGGTATCACGCTGCACACCCTTAGGCTTGCCGGTTGTGCCAGAGGTATACAAAATATAGGAAGGATGTGTGGCGTCAACCCACTCAACTGGCACCAAGTCATTTAAGTGTTTTTGGCGCTCACTTGCGTAATCTAAATCACGTCCAGCAACTGTCGTGAACTCAGTTAAGCCGCGGTTCACGATCAATACTTTTTCTGGTTTGTAACTTGCCAGCGTAATAGCCTCGTCTAGCAATGGCTTGTAGGGAACCGATTTGCCACCACGCGATCCTGCCTCTGAGGTCACAATCATCTTTGGTTTTGCATCATCGATACGTGAAGCAAGGCTATGGGATGCAAAGCCACCAAACACGACAGAGTGAATAGCACCAATACGCGCGCAAGCGAGCATTGCAAAACATGCTTCAGCAATCATCGGCATGTAGATCAATACGCGATCGCCTTTTTGAACGCCATTGGCCTTGTAGATAGCAGCCATACGATTAACTTCTTCGTAGAGCTCTTTAAATGTGTATGCTTTTTCTACATTGGTTTCTGTTGACACAGCAACGAGAGCAATTTGATCTGCGCGATCCTGAAGATGGCGATCAACCGCGTTGTAGCAAAGATTGGTTAAACCACCTTCAAACCATTTTGCAAACGGAGGGTTTGCGTAATCTAGAACCTTATTGAATGGCTTCTCCCAATGAATGAGTTTTGCCTGCTCTCCCCAGAAACCATCTGGGTCTTTAATGGAGCGTTCGTGTTCTGATTTATAGGACATGGTCAACCTAAATAAGTAAATTAAAGATTCTGAGATTATTGGATTTTGCTAGTTCCTTTGGCATTTGACGTCTTAGCTGCAGGGCTAGTAACTTTCGCAGATCCATTTTTCGCAGATTTTGCAAGCCCTGTCGATGCGTGTTTATGCTGAGAGCCAGAGCTATTTGAGGAAGATTTGCCCTGCCCCACTGCTTTCGAAGACTTTCCTGAGGAACAATTAGCCCCTTTTGCACATTTTTTAGGGGCTGGGGCTGGTTTAACTAGACTCAGATTCGCATTTTCTGCCATCGCCACTGAAATATCCCCAGAATTTTGGTTGGTTTTGGGGACAAGTACAGTTGAGCCAGCCCTTATGCGCATTCCTTTTGGAATCCCATTGATATCTCGTAGAGCATCAGCATCGACTCCCAGGGTCTTAGCAGCCTTATCCACTGGCTCAGTTTTTGCAATGCGCACCGCGGTCCAAGTGGAAAGTGGCTTGGTGTATTTTTTGAGGTTATCTTGAAAGATTTCTGCATGTCCAAAAGGCAGCAAAATCTGCTGATTGGCATTACTCAAAATCACCGGTTTATTAAATGATGGATTGAGATTATGAAACTCTTCAGATGGGATCTCTGCCAACTTAATCACTAGATCAACATCAATATCGCTACCAACATCTACCGCCACAAAATAAGGATGATTTTCCAATTCAGGCAAGACGATGCCATAGGCTTGGGGATCTAAAACGATCTGCCGGTAGGCCATCAACTTAGGGACATAGTTGCGAGTCTCATTCGGCATTTTGAGACTGAGGTAATCAGTTGGTAATCTAGCAGCCAAATTTCGCTTTTGGGCTTTAGCCACATTACCCGCCCCCCAGTTATAAGCTGCTAAAGCAAGCTCCCAGCTACCAAACTGCTTGTGTAAACGCTGCAAATAATCGAGGGCAGCATCAGTTGACTGCAATACATCCCTGCGCTCATCTCTAAAGACGTTTTGCGTCAGCTGAAAGTCTTTCCCGGTTGCTGGCATAAATTGCCATAAACCCATGGCCTTTGCACTGGATTTAGCATTCGTCACAAAAGCACTCTCAACAAAGGGAAGGAGCGCAATCTCCATCGGCATATTGCGTGTATGAACCTCTTGAACGATATAAAACAAATAACGTGAAGAACGTTCCATTGATCGATGCACATAGTCAGGTCGAGCACTTAACCACCTCACCTGCTCAATCTCCAGAGGAGTATTCATCGGCTCCATCTGAAAGCCATCGCGGATACGAATCCACAAATTACTCGATGGCGCATAGATGCTACTGACAGATTGATCCTTGAGATTGACCCGCTTCGCTTTTGCCGCCCGTGGATCTGATTGACCGGAGGAGTCCGAAGACCAATCTCCAGTACTTGCACAACCAGAGAGTGCAGCAATCAGCAAAATCGCTGCATAACGCCACAACATCAGAACCGATCCTTCCAGGCCCGAATTACCGCTAAAACATGTGCAGGTGTTGGCAATAATTTTTCACCAGAGACCTCGATAGCGGCATCGATTACAGCCTGTTGATCACAGCGCATGAAGGGGTTCACTTGCAACTCCTGTCCGATAGTCGTTGGCAAGGTTGGTAGATGTTGATCTCGCAGGGCCTTGGCAGTTTCCGCCCATGTGATGAGATTCGCATTATTGGGTTCAACAGCTAGAGCAAATCGGATATTCGACAAGGTGTATTCATGAGTGCAATACACCAGGGTATTTTTCGGCAAGGAGATGAACTTGGCGAGAGATTGACTCATCTGTGTTGGGGTGCCTTCGAATAAACGGCCACAACCAGAGGCAAACAAAGTATCACCGCAGAACAACATAGGCTCGACCACATTAGCCTGCATATTCGCAAAGTAAGCAATGTGACTCAGAGTGTGTCCCGGCACCTCATACACCTCAAAGCTGATGCGCGGCGCAGCCACTTCAATCTTATCGCCTTCCATCATGGCATTAGTACGAGCAGGAATATCAATGCTGGCTGGACCATAGACTGGAACCGATCCCAGCGCCTGCAGTAGATTCAAAATGCCACCAGTATGGTCAGCATGGTGGTGGGTAATTAAAATACCCGTCAAAGCGAGGTTTTGTTGCTCCAGGTATTTCAAGACCGGGTCAGCGTCGCCTGGATCTACGATCAATGCGGATTGACCATCATGAATGCACCAGATGTAGTTGTCATCAAAAGCCGGTATCGGCCAAACATGCAATAAAGTATTCTTCACCATACGCCCATGATACCAATCCCACCCTCACCATCTCAGATGCCTGCACCACCATGGAGTTCATGGGAAAAGTGGCTGCAATCGCCTCCAGGACGCTATGTGTTGGCCTGGGAGCAGAAATGCTTCAATCAGATCGTGGCTGATGTCTTCGGTTTTTATGCCGTACAAATCGGTTTGCCACAAATTAATACCCTGGCAGAAAACCGTATGCCTTTGCACGCGCTCCTGATTCACTCCAATGATCGCCAAAAACAGCTTACCGAATTCAATTGGCATCAGGTTGAAGGCAGTCCTAGCGAACTCCCTTTTGCCTCTGAAACCATCGATTTATTAGTGCTACCGCATGTCTTGGAATTTGCAGCAGATCCCCATCAAATTCTGCGGGAAGCTGAGCGCGTCCTGCGCCCAGAGGGTCGTCTCATTATTTCTGGCTTTAACCCAGCTAGTCTTTGGGGTATGCGCCAATATCTCAGCCGCTGGATAGGCAGCCCTTACCTGCCTCGGGACGGGCAATTTATTGGCCTGCTAAGAGTGAAAGACTGGTTGCAGCTATTGAACTTCTCATTAGACCGCGGTCATTTTGGGTGTTACAAACTCCCCCTGAGTAGTGAGTCAGGGATGGGCAGAATGGATTTTATGGAGCATGCTGGCAACCGCTGGTGGCCTATTTTTGGGGCTGTTTTTTTGGTCTCAGCCATTAAACGTCAGCAAGGTATCCGGCTCATTGGCCAGGTTCAGGGTTTACGGCTCCCAGCAATCTCCCAATTAAGTCCGGCAACTGAAAGTAGACAGAACTTAGCTAATAACCAAGACAAAGTAAATTAACGGCATGCCTCAAACCAAAACCCTGCCCCATATCGTGATTTATACCGATGGCGCCTGCAAAGGCAATCCTGGCCCGGGCGGCTGGGGCGCAGTTTTACGCTCAGGGGCTCATGAGAAGCATTTGCATGGTGGGGCTGAGCACACTACCAATAACCGCATGGAAATTAGCGCCGTTATTCATGCGCTACGAGCCCTCAAGCAAACTAGCTCCGTAGAGCTTTGGACAGACTCTCAGTACGTCCAAAAAGGTGTCACTGAGTGGCTCGAGGGTTGGAAGAAAAGAGGCTGGAAGACTGCCAGCAAAGATCCGGTCAAGAATGCCGATTTATGGCAGGAGTTGGATGCTCTCATCCCTGAACACAAGATCTCCTGGCATTGGGTACGTGGACACAGCGGCCACCCTGGAAATGAGTTGGCTGACTTACTAGCCAATCGGGGTGTAGAGGAATTTTTACCTTAGGCCAAAGTATTGCCCCCAAGCCCGTTTTTACTGGTCTTGTGAGAGAATGAAAAGATATAAATTGGCTCCAAAAAGAGCCTCAAATCCATATAAATCCAAGAAAATTCGAGAACGTGTCCAAAATAGAATCAGCGCTAGATAAAACAGTTGCCAAATTGCCATTACTCAAAAACTGGGTCATGGCGCGCTTGTGCAAAGTGTGGCACAAAATCTCCCCTACATTCTCGTTAAAGCAAAAATTGGATTACCCCACTGGCAAAGCTTTGGTATTGCAGTACAAGTGGCGTATTGTGATTGTGGCGCTCATCTTATTTGCTGGCTCAAAGGCTTACGACTACTTTTTCCCACCTAGCGGCAAAGCTGGTGCAGTTCAAACTATCACCAGCATGGTGACCGAAAAGAAAGATATTCCACTTGTCATTGAAGCTACCGGAACAATTGTTTCCAATAGCATTGTGGATATCCGCCCAATGGTCACCAATAAAGTTGACAAGATTCATATTATAGATGGGCAAGACGTCAAAGCGGGTGAACTCTTATTTACCCTCGATAATCGAACTGACACGGCTAACTATGAAAAGCTCAAAGCCTTAGCTGATGATGCTCAAAAACAATACTTACGTGCCAAGGAGCTCGTTACTAAGAACTTCATTTCAAAAGCAGGATTAGAAACTGCATTAGCCAATGCAAAGTCAGCCCAAGCAGCTGCAGAGACTGCTCGCGTTCAACTTTCTTTCGACTTTATTCGTTCCCCCATTGATGGAAAGGCCGGCATCATCAATGTTTTCCCAGGGACCCTGGTGCAGGCTAGCAATACAGTGATCAGTGCAACCAACGCATCTTCGACCTCCACCACCAGCTCAATGGTCACAATTACACAACTTAATCCAATTAATGTTCAGTTTGTGATTCCAGAAAAAGATATTCCCATTCTTTTAGAAAGCAAACAGAGTGGTACACCTATGAAAGTACAGGTGACAGTTGGTAACAATACTCAAAGAGTTTTCAACGGAGAAGTGTTGGTGGTCGATAACCAAATTGATCCTCAAATAGCAGCAGTTCGCGTCAAAGCGCAAATACCAAATGAGAAGTACGAGTTGCTACCTGGTCAATTTGCGCGCGTGTCCTTAAATGCGAATACATTAAAAGATGTCATTGCCATTCCATCTGAAGCGATCGTCATGAATCCTAAAGGACGCTTAGTCTATATTGTGGATAAGGATGGCAAGGTAGCAGCCAAACCCATCACCGTGAGCTATGAATACCAAGGCACTTCGGTTGTCAACGGTCTAGAAGTTGGCCAACGAATTGTCGTGGAAGGCAAACAAAATTTGCGGACAGGAAGCAAAGTGCGCGAAGCCAAGCCTGCCAACACTCCTGCAGCCCAAGCAAAATGACGCTCTCAGAATTATGTATTAGAAGGCCGGTCATGACGGTTTTGCTCTCGCTAGCTACCGTTATCGCTGGAAGCGTCGCTTATTTTAAGATTCCTGTTGCCGCCCTACCCAGCTTCAATACGCCGATTATTTCGGTTACAGCAAGTCTACCGGGCGCATCACCCGAGAACATGGCTTCAGCTGTAGCACTGCCTTTAGAAAAAGAGTTTTCTACTATCGATGGCATCAAAATCATTAGTTCAAGTAGCACCTTAGGCGCTACCAGCGTTACCCTTGAGTTTAATAATGATCGCGATATTGATAAGGCATCTGTTGATGTTCAAGCAGCTTTATTACGAGCTCAAAGACGTCTACCTATTGAGATGACGATTCCACCGTCGTATCGCAAAATCAATCCAGCGGATACCCCAGTCATCATTATCAGGATGAGCTCACCATCCATCAGCCTATCGGAGATTAATGATTACGCTGAAAATTTGATGGCACCTAATCTATCCACCATCAGCGGCGTTTCACAAGTAAATGTCTATGGCGCCAAACGATATGCGATTCGTGTTAGCGCTCAACCGGATGCGTTAGGCAATCGCAATATCACCATGGATGAGTTGGCTGCTGCCATTAATAAAGCCAATACCAATAGTCCTATCGGCACGCTAGATGGCCCACGACAGTTGATTACGATCTATGCAAATCCGCAACTCGTTAAAGCTGAAGAATTTGGCAATCTGATCGTTGCGCAACGCAATGGCTTCCCGGTCTATCTCAAAGATGTTGCTGTCGTTGAAGAGAGTTATGAGGACGTTAAAACCTTTGCGACCGCTAAAGGTGAGCGCTCAATTGCAATGGGGGTGATGCGCCAGCCTAATGCAAACACAGTAGAAGTTGTGAACGAGATTAAGCGCTTGCTCCCCACTCTCAAAGCACAGTTACCTGAATCAATTCAGCTCAGCCTCATTAATGATCGCTCAACGTCTATTATCGAGTCGATCCACGATGTCAATCTCACGCTGATACTGACAATTGCATTGGTTGTACTTGTCATCTTCTTATTTCTCAAGAATATTGCAGCCACCGTCATCCCCTCGATTAGCTTGCCGATTTCTCTGATTGGCGCTTTTTTTGTCTTTTACTTTATGGGCTATAGCCTAGACAATATTTCACTACTGGGTATTACTCTGGCAGTTGGATTGGTGGTAGATGATGCGATTGTTGTACTAGAAAACATCATGCGCTATATCGAAAGTGGCATGAGTCCGCTCAAGGCAGCGCTCAAGGGAAGCAAGGAAGTTGGATTTACGATTGTTTCCATCTCCTTATCTCTTGTGGCAGTATTTATCCCGCTTTTCTTTATGGCAGGGCCGATCGGACTTCTCTTTAGAGAATTTGCAGTCGTTGTTACCCTCTCGATTCTGGTCTCTGCAGTAGTCTCCTTGACTATTGTGCCGATGCTATGCAGTCGCTTTCTCAAAGAGCAGCATGGTGAATCAAAAAGCTACCCATTCACAAAGGGCTTTGATCGAATATTCACCTGGTCCCTCAATAGCTACACCCATTATTTAGACCTAGCACTCGTTAATAGAAAAAAAGTGTTGTGGGGGACGATAGCCACTTTCATAGCCACCATTGCCCTCTTTGCATTTAGCCCCAAAGGATTCTTCCCGGAAGAAGACATTGGGCAACTCCGCATCACCGTAGAGGCAGCACAGGATACTTCGTTTAAAACGATGCTGGAATTGCAAGATCGGGCCGCAGTTATTGTGGATAACGATCCAAACGTGGAAACATCCATTTCGATTCTGGGGGGAGGCATGAGCTCAGGACGAAACACCGGTAGATTCTTTGTGATTCTCAAGCCCAAGAGCGAACGCCAGAAGATGAGCAAGGTCATG
>NZ_NCFJ01000074.1:0-8976 GCF_002281105.1 Polynucleobacter sp. 35-46-11 | reverse complement strand
AGAACCCTCATAAATTTGCCCTGATTGTTGGTGCTCTCAATTTGCTTGGGGGATTAATCATGACTTACGCCATTTTTGGCGTGGTGGTTTTAGGTTTACCTTATGAAACCTGGTCAGCAATTGCTGGCTCAACCTTGTGGATGAAAATTATTTTTGATTTTATTATTCGTCGCCATGCCCATATGGAGCCTTGGGGTAGAAAGAAGAGTTAAATCAATGCCCTGACGGACATTTTTTATTTCTTCTTTTTGTTCATTCCATATTTGTCTTTGAAGGCTTCCCTGCCGAGGATGACGTAATTCGAGATTGTGCTAAAAATCAAGGCAAACACAATAGCAAAAAACAAGCTGATGTTTTCGTTGAAGTACAAAATAGTCATGGTGATGCCAACACCTAAGCTGGCAAGGATTGCAATACCGTTTTTACTGAGTTTTCCTGCCATATATCCTCCAAAATTATTCGGCAATTTTCCATTCGCCAGACTTGCCGCCACTCTTCTCCAAGAGCTTCACATCCCCCATCACCATGCCACGGTCGACTGCTTTGCACATGTCATAGATTGTGAGGAGGGCGACTTGGACTGCGGTGAGAGCTTCCATTTCTACGCCTGTAGGTCCGGTGGTTTCAGCTCTCACTTGGCAGCTAATACTGCTGGATTCTGGGTGTAGGAGAAATTCTAGGCTGACATGAGTCAAAGCCAAGGGATGGCAAAGGGGAATCAGATCAGATGTCTTTTTAGATGCCTGAATACCTGCAATTCTGGCGATACCGAGAACGTCACCCTTCCTATGCGTCCCTTCCTCGACCATTTTGAAGGTGCTAGGCAACATCGAAATCGTACCGCCAGCAAGGGCGATTCGGTGGGTATTGGGTTTGTCCCCCACATTAACCATATGGGCTTGGCCGGAGGCATCAAAATGAGTTAGTTTGTTCATGGAATAGGTTTTACCATATAGGGATGGAAGTCATAAAGACATCGCAAAAACTATCGCTATTTAAGCGAATTTTGGCTGCTCAGCTCATTTTGAGCTTGGCTTGGCCAAGCGCTGGCTTTGTTTATGCCGCTGGTCCTGCGCCTTCCTCAATAACTGGGGATGTCTCGGTTCAGGGTGAGTCTGCTGCTTTGCAGAACCTAGGTAGAGCGGTTCAGTCGCCCGACGCCCGCTCTTCAAATCTGCCCTCACGCAATACGCCCCTAACTCAGCCAAGCTTTGTGCTCCCAGATATGGGTGATCCAGGTGGCGATAGCTTAAGCCGTATGGATGAGAAAAAGTATGGTGAGATGATCATGCGCCAGATTCGTCCGGATCCAGATTATTCCAATGACTTGCCTATCTATGATTATTTAAATCAAATGGAGCGACGCTTATTGCAAGCTGCAAAACGTTTGCAATTGGGTGGGGCTAATGAGCAGGGCAGTGGCGCCTATAACTTTGAGGTATTCGCTGTTAAAGATAGCAGTATTAATGCGTTTGCATTGCCTGGTGGATTTATTGGTTTTCATACGGGCTTGTTGGTGAGTGCTGAAACAGATTCAGAGGTAGCCTCAGTGATGGGGCACGAGACCGGCCACGTTTTACAGCGCCATCTAGCGCGTCAAATGGATAAGCAAACTACCAACACGATGATTGCCCTTGCTGGCATCTTGTTGGGCGCCTTAGCTGCCTCACGTAATCCAGGCGCTGCTTCTGGATTGATGCAGGGTGGCCAGGCGGTGGCAGTGAATAATCAACTCTCCTACTCTAGAGATGCTGAGCGCGAGGCTGATCGTATTGGCTTTCAGATTCTGGCGGCAAGCGGTTACGACGTGAATGGTGCTCCGGGATTCTTCCAGCGATTACAAAAAGCTACGGGCATTATGGATAGCGGCGTTCCATCCTATGTTCGCACTCACCCATTAACTACCGATCGTATTGCAGATATGCAAGATCGGGCTCGTAATATCACCAGCCGAAATGTGCCCACTGCGGTCGAGTTTTATTTCATCAAAGCGCGTGCTCGTATCGAGCAGTCTGGAAGCTCTAGTCAAATGTATGACTTAAGAAACACCTTTGATAGTTTGAGTAAGCAGTCTTCTCCAGGCAAACAGATGGAAGGTTTTTATGGGCTAGCGCTCGTTGCTCAAAAGCAAGGTAAGTTTGATCAGGCTGCAGGCTATTTGCAGCAAGCACGCAATCTAGCTAATAGCGCAAGTGCACCGGGGTCTCCCATACTGAGGCAGAGCCTCTCCCTAGACATTACTACCTCTGAATTAGCATTAGCTAGAGGCAAAAGCGATGAGGCATTGCAAATTGCTCAAGGGACTTTGAAGGCCTTTCCACAATCCTATGCTGCTGGCGCAGCGATGATGAATGCTTACCTGAAACTAGGCCGTACCAACGACGCCATTACGTGGTTAAAGGCGCGCACTAGGTTACAACCTAATGAGGTAGTTTGGTGGACCATGCTATCGAATGCCTATGATCAGGCAAAGAATGTACCAATGCGCCATTACGCTCTTGGAGAAAAGTATGCGCTAGAAGGTGCTTGGCCATCCGCCATTGAGCAACTCAAGATTGCTAGATCTTCTGGTGGCGCTGACTTTTATCAGGCTTCTAGTATTGATGCACGTCTACGCGAAATGCAAAAGGAATATCAAGAAGAGTTGAAGGAGCAGGGCAAAAATATGCCCAGCTAATTAATTGCTAGGTGCTTTGATGAAGTGAAAGCGCTCACCCAGTTCCTTTGAATGAATGGGTTCGATCGGTAAACTTCTGCCATTCCACTGCCAAGAGCCTCTGTAGCTACAGGCATCTTCCTGAACTTGAGATTGCTCTGAGAAGAGATCTAAATCATGATCATGTAATAGCGCAACTGATAAAAATTCTGTTTTGGTGAACGCAGTGGCATTGATTTGATCGGAGCTTGATTGTGGGATCAGGCCAGTGATGTAGATATTGCCTTTTTCATCACTCAGAGCGCCATGCGGTTTTATTTCTGTAGCGCACTGGGTTAATAACTGAGGACCACTTTCGGTGGGAATGATTCTGGCAATCCATGGCGTGGCATCTAGCGTGATGAAAACCCGTTGTGGCCCATTTTGGAAAAAATATCTACCCAAGGAATCGCATGCGTAATTTCTGGAGATAAATTCATTGAGGGCTAGGTGCTGAATGACACTTCCAGCCAATTGATTGGCTTGTGCAAATTCATCACGCATGCGCCATTGACCTCGACGATCCAGAGCTAACCATCCAAAGCAGTGTGGAACATTAGGCCACTTAATAAGAGATCGAAGTACTTGCTCATCCATAAAGCGGCAATCTTTGAGCCATCACGAATTAGTGCAGTCCGTGCGGAGTAGATGGGGCATCAAAAGTATCTTCAGTTGAATGGCTTGCATGCAGGTGGGCAATGCGCCAGCCCTGACTATCCTGCAGTAAGACCAAAGTGATGTTGAGGAAGAACTCCGCTTCAATTTGATCGGCACGCAGATGCACGGCTTCAGTAGTGTCGTAGACCGCAGCACCTAAAACAGAATGGTTAATACAGGCAATTGGCTCTAAAAAGAGAGCTTGCTTTGCCAGCAGGCGCTCTAAACCTTCCCGAATTTCTGCATGTCCACTTAAGCGTTGCCCCTCTGGGAGCACGCAAGTAATTGAGTCGTCATCTAGCCAGATTGCCAAGGCGCCTTTGACATCACGATGCTTTAAGGCGTCACGCCAGGCATCCACCACTTCATCGGCATTATGAAAAAGTCTGGCAAGTTTAGTCATGGCTTACTTTCTGGTGATGTATATCGCGACAAAATTAGTGGAGTGATTGAACGGCGCTCAATACAGTCGTAGGCAAAATATCTTTTAAGCATTTGAGATGCCCAAGTGGGCATTCTCTTTTGTGGCAGGGGCTACATGGCAAGTTAAGCCAGATGACTTTTGCCTTATCAGATAGTGGTGGCGTATGGCGAGGATCGCTTGATCCAAAGATCGCTACTTGCGGAACTTTTAATGCTGCGCCGATATGCATTAAGCCAGAGTCGTTGCTGACCAGTGCTTTACTCATACCAATGAGTGCAATCGCTTCATCAAGTGAAGTCTCGCCACACCAGTTCTGAATTTGAGAGGTATTTGTTACTTGAGAAATAATTTCCTTACCGAATTCATGATCACCCTTGCTGCCTAACAGAATGACATGCGCATTGGACTCATGGGTAATCAGTTGCTCTGCGAGAGTGGCGAAGTGCTCGGTAGGCCAGCGTTTTGTTGCTCCAAACTCTGCGCCTGGACAAAACACATAGATAGATTTTTCATTTATCCCTGCTATTTGCAACTTAGCGCTGACAGACTTTGTGGCTGCGAGTGAGATGTTGAGTTTAGGATCTGCTGATTGATTGATATCAATCTCTTGTGATGACTGTATTACATTGCTAAGAGCAAGGTAATGATTCGCCATCGGGGGGCGATTGGTCTTGCTCGGATTATCCAAAGCGAAATTGATGAGTCCAAAGCGCATCTCTCCACGATAAGCAATTCGAAGTGGAATATTGGCGAGCCAAGGAATTAAGGCGGACTTGAGACTGTTGGGAAGAACAAAGCAGGCATCGTATTGATTTAATTCCAGTTGCCTTGCTAGCTGCTTGCGTAGACCCCACTGCAATTGCTTATGCTCTAGGCGCGCCTCTATGACTTGATGCACTTCAGCGCAGGCGCGATAGATGGGCGCAACCCAGGGGCTTGCTAAAACATCAATCTGTGACTGCGGGTAACTTGCTTTGAGATTCGCCAGCAGAGGCTGGGACATTACGGCATCACCAATCCAATTGGGAGCGATGATCAGAATACGATTCATATGAGGTATCCCGAGACAGCACCCCAATTAGGGGTGCTGATGGACTTAATGTCCGTGGGGTTCGGTACCTGGAATGAGTTTGTACTCAGTGCCGCAATAAGGGCACTTTGCCTCACCCGTTTTAGCCACATCCAGAAATACGCGTGGATGTGAATTCCAGCTAGGAGTTTTATTGGTTGGGCAATGTAAAGGCAAATCGGTATTGCCATTCACCATCACAACTTGAGCTTCACTCATTCTCTGATTTCCTATTACTTAACGTAAGTTAACCAAGACTTGTACTTATCGCTTCTACCGTAGACCGCATCAAAGTAGGTCTTCTGAATTTTCTCGGTAATAGGACCACGCTTGCCATCACCAATAGTACGATCATCCAACTCACGAATTGGCGTTACTTCTGCAGCGGTACCAGTAAAGAAGGCCTCATCAGCAGAGTAGATCTCATCGCGGGTGATGCGTTTCTCACGCAATTCAAGGCCGAGATCTTTGACGATCTGAATAATGGAGTCACGAGTAATACCGTCTAAGCAAGAAGCCAGATCTGGGGTGTAAACGATCCCGTCACTCACCATAAAAACGTTTTCACCAGATCCTTCAGATACATAGCCTTCTGTATCCAGTAGCAGGGCTTCATCGTAGCCATTAGCAGTTACTTCTTGGTTCGCCAAAATCGAGTTGATGTAGTAGCCAGAAGCCTTGGCGCGTACCAATGAGGAGTTCACAAAGTGACGTGTAAATGAGGAGGTTTTAACGCGGATACCCTTGTTAATACCATCTTCACCCAAATAAGCACCCCATTCCCAGGCGGCGATCGCGGTATGGATGCTGTTGCCTTTCGGAGAGATGCCGAGCTTTTGGGAGCCAATAAAGATAATTGGGCGGATATAGCAAGATTCCAGCTGATTGCTATTGACGACCTCAATAATGCCCTTGGTGATTTGCTCTGGGGTCCAAGGCATAGTCATTTGGAAAATCTTAGTTCCATTGAATAGGCGCTTAACATGCTCTGGAAGGCGGAAAATGGCAGTGCCCTGGGGAGTTTTGTAGGCGCGAATGCCTTCAAATACACCCATTCCGTAGTGGAGACTGTGGGTTAGCACATGAATATTGGCCTCACGCCAGGGAACGAGCTTCCCATCGGACCAAATAAAGCCATCGCGGTCGGACATCGACATTTTCTCTACCTTTTAAATATGTAATAAATAGGGTGATTCAATTCGGTAAAACTGGGTGCCATGCTGCTAGGGAGCCCCTAGGCCTGGAATACGTCTCAGCCTTTATTGTAGAGCAGGGAGCGGGGTGGGGTAGTCCAATTCCTTTGGGATCTCAAGCCCAGACGATTTAGAATGGAGCATTCCCTGTAAACCACTAAATTTGCCCATTCTCATGCCGGAAACTCTCTTTAAAGTAAAACGTCTCAGTGATCTCGCTGCAGCAGGTCTGCTCAAGGGAAAGCGGGTTTTAATCCGCGCCGATCTCAATGTGCCTCAGGATGATGTGGGCAACATCACAGAAGACACCCGGATTAGGGCCTCAATGCCAGCGGTGCAGATGTGTTTGGATGCTGGTGCAGCTGTCATGGTCACCTCGCATTTGGGTCGCCCAACTGAGGGCGAATTCAAGCCCGAGGATAGTTTGGCTCCGGTAGCTGACCGAATTGCCACGCTTTTAAATCGTAAGGTTCCCTTAATTAGCGATTGGGTTGATGGTGGCTTTGAAGTCAATCCCGGTGAATTGGTGCTGCTAGAAAATTGTCGTCTCAATGTGGGCGAGAAAAAGAATAATGATGAGCTGGCCAAGAAGATTGCCGCTTTGTGTGATGTTTATGTCAATGATGCATTTGGCACTGCTCACCGTGCTGAAGCAACTACAAATGGCGTAGCTAAATTTGCCCCGATTGCTTGTGCTGGACCATTGATGGCTGCTGAGTTGGATGCTTTGAGTCGTGCCCTTGCAAGTCCTAAGCGCCCATTGGTAGCGATTGTGGCTGGCTCTAAAGTATCTTCAAAACTGACCATCCTTAAAGCTTTAGCTGACAAAGTAGATGAGTTAATTGTGGGTGGCGGTATTGCAAATACCTTTATGTTGGCTAAAGGCTTACCGATTGGTAAGTCGCTTGCAGAGCCTGATTTGGTTGACGAGGCACGAGAGATCATGGAGATTATGGAAAAGCGCGGAGCGCACGTCCCTATTCCTGAGGATGTTGTGGTTGCGAACGAACTCTCTCCGTTGGCGCGCGCAAACCGTGTGCCTGCTGATCAAGTCGCAGAAGATGACATGATTTTGGATATTGGCCCTAAAACTGCTGCACGTTTATCCATCATGTTGGCGCATGCTGGGACGATTGTGTGGAATGGTCCGTTGGGCGTTTTTGAGATTGATCAGTTTGGTGGTGGCACTAAGATGTTGGCTGCAGCAATCGCTCATTCACCTGCATTTTCCATTGCAGGTGGCGGTGACACCTTGGCTGCAATTGCGAAGTACGGCATTGAAAATCAAGTGGATTACATCTCTACTGGCGGCGGCGCCTTCTTGGAATTCTTGGAAGGCAAAACCTTGCCAGCCTTTGCAGTATTGGCCGAAAGAGCGAAAGACTAACTATGTTGAGAGCAACAAAAATCATTGCCACATTGGGCCCTGCTTCAGAAAAACCAGAAGTATTGCGCGAGATGATTCGAGCAGGCGTGGATGTCGTGAGAATGAACTTTTCTCATGGCACTGTTGCTGACCATAAGGCACGTCATGATTTAGTGCGTAGCATTTCTGCAGAAGTAGGAAAAGAAGTGGGCATCATGGCCGATTTGCAAGGCCCAAAAATTCGCGTGGGTAAATTTGTTGATAGCAAAATTCTTTTAAAGGAAGGTGCACACTTTGTTCTGGATGTCGCATGTGAGCTGGGTAATCAAGAGCGTGTCGGTCTGGATTACAAAGAGTTGCCACAAGATGTCAAGCCAGGCGATCGCCTTTTACTAAATGACGGTTTAGTTGTGCTTCGTGTTGAGAATGTTAAAGGCGGAGAGATCTTTACCCTCGTCGAGCAAGGTGGCCCACTTTCAAATAACAAAGGTATTAACCGTGCTGGTGGCGGTCTGACTGCACCAGCCCTGACAGAAAAGGATATCGCCGATTTAGATGCGGCGATCGCGATGGGCGTAGATTTTCTGGCAATCAGCTTTCCTAAGGATGGCGCAGATATGGCCTATGCCCGCAAGTTGGCTGATGCCGCTAGCGCAAAGCATGGTGTTGGCAAAGTGCGCACGATTGCAAAAGTAGAACGTGCAGAGGCGATTGAACCTGATGCATTGAACAGCATCATCGCGGAGAGTGACGGCATCATGGTTGCGCGTGGCGATTTAGCGATTGAAGTAGGTAACGCTGCTGTCCCAGCTTTGCAAAAGCGCATGATTAAGCTGGCACTTGAGGCTGATAAATTCACGATCACAGCAACGCAAATGATGGAGTCCATGATTAATGCTCCAGTGCCGACGCGCGCTGAAGTCAGTGACGTTGCTAATGCGGTATTAGATGGTACGGATGCGGTGATGTTGTCTGCAGAATCTGCTGCTGGTATGTATCCCGTGCAAACGATTAAAGCGATGGCTGAGATTTGTGTTGAGGCTGAAAAGTCTGACCGTGTAAAGCTTGATACCGATTTCTTGGACCAAACCTTCTCACGTATTGACCAAACAATTGCCTTGGGCGCGCTATTTACAGCGCATCATCTCAATGCCAATGCGATTGCTGCTTTAACAGACTCAGGATCTACCGCGGTTTGGATGAGTCGACATAATATTCATTTGCCTATTTTTGCCTTAACTTCAAAGATTGCCACTCAGCGTGCATTGAGCACTTATCGCAATGTATTCCCTGTTGGCTTGGACTACACCAAGCAACGTGATACCGCCTTGCAGGAGGTTGAAGATTGCCTGAAGAAGTTAGGGGCAGTGAAGAAGGGTGATGTAGTTGTTCTGACTTCTGGTGAACCTATGGGTGAGCCTGGTGGCACGAACTCACTCAAGATTGTTCAAGTGAAGTAATTCGCTTTTTAAATATTGATTCAAATAATTCATTACTAACATTTTTAATTAAGAGACCATCATGGCTTTAGTATCTTTACGATAACTCTTTGATCATGCTGCTGATAATCGC
>NZ_NCFJ01000570.1:0-1522 GCF_002281105.1 Polynucleobacter sp. 35-46-11 | reverse complement strand
TCTGAATAAAGACTTTTACCCCGATCGTAGTCACGGCAATTTACAACCTTGCAAAAGCAATGTAATTAAACGCTTTCTCTCCAAAACCAATAAACCCAGCTTCGTTGAAGTTTGGGCTATTGGAGACCATTTAAATGATCTTGATATGTTGTTACTGGCCGATAAAGCCTTTGTCATTGATCCGAAGTCTCCAGAGCTACTCAAGCATAAGCACATTAAAAACATTGCCTCTTTTGAGGATTTGAATCAGGTTGAAATCATTATTGAATAGGCTTAAAGCTTGGTTCAGCGGATGGTGATCTCCTATTAGAAGATCACCCCATGCTCACTCTCTAATGACCAGAGTGTGCTCCCGAGCCCATATGGTGCCCATCGGCCGCCGTATACCCAAGAAGAGAAGGGTCTAGCATCCCGGCAATCATGGCAATGTGCCCAAATACCAGAAACAAGGCCACGCAGATAGCATGAACTCTAAGCTTGCCCATTTGGTCTAGCGATGCATTCACCAAGCCAAACTCCTGCAGCGCAATCCAAATTAATGGCAAACCACCAATCAAATAGCTGCCAACTGCAATCACATCAATTGCCGTTCTCCATTGATAATTTTGCGTAATGGGAACTACTGCTGTAGTCAGCAGGTACGCAATGATGCCAATAAAGTAGAGCCCAACCGTAGTACCAGAAAAGCGATTGAGGTGATATACGAACCCAGAAAAACGGCGAGTAAACAGAATGTACAGCTCTGTAATCGCCAGAGTTTCGGCAAGCACGATAGGTATTGCCATAAAAATAATGAGATTCCAAGGCTGGTTGTCAGCCAACAACTCCATATAGTGCGTCATATTCATGATGCTTCTCCAAAATTAAATGATCTCAAGGCAAATACATGCCCTTCATTGGGGATGAATTACAGATCACGCTTTGGAGGTTTGTAGATAGATTCAGCTATATTGGAAATGGCTACAAAGAACTGGCTTGCAAGGTAGTCATCAGACTGAGTAGGCGAGTCAAACATGGATGTATTTATAAGTACTGCCACTACTGAACAGCAAGAATGGCCTGAATTCCACTTCGCTTGCTTGCTGCCACCCTCCTGAGCATCCGCGGTGTTAGCCTCATGACAGTGCTCGTGACTCGAAGGCGCACTCGCTGCAATATTGGACCGATCTAATCCAATAGGCATCGTGGCAGCATGAATGATGCTGACGAAAACACTTAAAAATAGAAGAATGGCTATTTTTTTCATCTATTAAGTGTACGACTTATTCCCGTTAACGGTGCCACAGCTTCTTAGATTGCTCCCTCCAAAAATTGACTGCATGAGATTGATGAGTATTAGCCCTAAAAGTCCATATTTGAGCGCCTGTTAGCGGTGTTTGATGGAAAGGAATTGCCAAATTACGATACCGCTGCGTCACAGTGTGATGCGGGTGACCATAGCGATTACGGTAACCATTCTGAGCAAAAGCAATATCTGGCTCAAGCGTTTTTAAAAGATCCAAAGAGGAAGAGGTTTTGCTGC
>NZ_NCFJ01000569.1:0-1536 GCF_002281105.1 Polynucleobacter sp. 35-46-11 | reverse complement strand
CAAGATGAGGCCTAGCAACATCACAGCGACTGGCAAATAGAGCTCGGTCAAGATCAAGCCATGTGCCAATGGAAAGGCCACTAAGAGCAAGCCAACCCCCAACACAATCCAAGTCTCATTAGCATCCCAAAAGGGGCCAATGGATGCAATCATCATGTCCTTATCCTGATCAGATGCGCGATTCAATAACATCCCAATACCTAAGTCATAGCCATCGAGCACAACATACGACAACATCGCAATACCCATAGCCACAAAGAAAAACAGTGGCAACCATATCGATGCTTGGGTGAGATCCATGGAGTTCATCTTTAAGCGCTCAGTGGAGATTTAACGGAAGCTGCCTTAACAGGGTGGACATCAATAGCACCCTTCTCATCCGCTTGACGCGCCAAATAAAACACTGCCCATATATAAGCGACAAGCAATCCAATATAGACGGTGATATACATCAGCAAGGTCGATAGGACCATATTCGATGGCAATGTAGTTACCGCCTGGGCCGTAGTCAATACCCCAGTCACCAAATAAGGTTGACGACCGATTTCTGTCACATACCAACCTGACAAAACAGCTAGCCATCCAGAGAAGGTCATCAGAACTAGGGCTCTAGCGGTCCACTGCGGCAAAGCGCGAGTGCCCCGCAGTTGCCAACGCGCAAACCAAGAAACCAAGAGCATGAGCACTCCGACACCTACCATGATTCGAAACGCAAAAAATACTGGAGCCACTGGTGGAATCTTGTCTCCAAAAGCATCTAAGCCTTTTACTTCGCCATTCCAACTGTGCGTTAAATACAGTGAAGCCAATTTGGGGATGCTCACTTCATAATCATTAGAGCGGGTTACCTGGTTAGGAACAGCGAAGATGACTGCAGGCACTCCGGAACCACTTTCCCAGATGCCCTCCATCGCCGCTAGCTTTGCGGGCTGATGCTCTAGGGTATTGATGCCATGCATATCGCCCAACATAATTTGCACGGGGATTAAAACCATCGCCACTGTAAGTGCCAGCTTCATCACCATGCTATTGGCAATTGATCGACTATTACGTAAATAACGATAGGCAGAGATGCCAGCTATAAGGAATGAGACCGTTAAGAATGATGCGAGCATCATATGCCCTAATCGATAAGGCATAGATGGATTAAAAATGATGGCTATCCAATCTGCTGCATGGGCTTTGCCATCAATCATGGTGAAACCTTGCGGAGTTTGCATCCAAGAATTCAAGGCAATAATCCAAAAGGCAGACAAGCTAGTTCCAAAGGCAACTAGAAAAGTGGCTATGGTGTGCACTCTGGCGGAGACGCGCTTTGCACCAAAAAGCATGACTCCTAAAAAAGTGGCCTCTAGAAAAAAGGCAGTCAATACTTCATAAGCTAATAATGGGCCAGCAATATTGCCAACAGTTTCCATGTAGCCAGGCCAATTAGTCCCAAACTGAAAGCTCATAGTGATGCCGCTCACTACACCCAAGGCAAATGTCAAAGCAAAAATCTTGACCCAAAACTGATAAGCCTCTTGCCAGTATTCC
>NZ_NCFJ01000568.1:1510-3046 GCF_002281105.1 Polynucleobacter sp. 35-46-11 | reverse complement strand
AGCTGACGGTAGACCTAGAGAAGCAGCAAGTCATCACGCCTGATGGAACGGCCTATAGCTTTGATGTAGCCCCATTTAGGAAGCATTGTCTTATCAATGGTTTGGACGATATTGGCTTAACCCTGCAACATGCAGATAAAATCAAGGCTTACGAAGCTGAGCGCATCCTCAAGATGCCTTGGCTAACGACACAATTGCCATAGTTTTATAGAGTTAAAGGCCTTTCATGAAAATTGCAGTTCTCCCGGGCGATGGTATCGGCCCGGAAATCGTTGCTCAAGCCGTCAAAGTGCTCAATGCGCTTGGCCCAAAATTTGATCTGGAGACAGCGCCTGTTGGCGGTGCTGCCTACGACGTAGCTGGGCATCCATTACCACCAGCGACCTTAGAGCTTGCTAAAAAAGCAGATGCCATTCTGTTTGGTGCAGTTGGGGATTGGAAGTACGACTCGCTTGCTCGCGAACTACGTCCTGAGCAGGCTATTTTAGGTTTGCGTAAGCACCTCGAGTTATTTGCCAATTTCAGACCTGCAATTTGCTATGACGAACTCACCGCAGCATCTAGCCTCAAGGCAGAAATCGTTGGCGGTCTTGATATCCTGATTATTCGTGAGCTCAATGGCGATATTTACTTTGGTCAACCACGAGGTATTCGCACTTCAGAGTTGCCATTATTTAAAGGCGCACGTGAAGGTTATGACATGATGCATTACAGCGAGCCTGAGGTGGAGCGCATTGGTCGCGTTGCTTTTGAAGCAGCTCGCAAGCGTAGCAAGAAAGTGTGTAGTGTAGATAAAGCGAATGTATTGGAAACCTCCCAACTGTGGCGTGAAGTCATGATTCGGGTTGCTCAAGATTACCCAGATGTGGAGTTGTCTCATATGTATGTAGATAACGCTGCAATGCAGTTAGTAAAAGCACCTAAGGCTTTTGATGTGGTGGTTACTGGCAACTTATTTGGTGATATTTTGTCTGATGAGGCAGCTATGCTGACTGGTTCTATTGGTATGTTGCCATCTGCCTCCTTGGATAAAAACAATAAAGGCTTGTATGAACCAAGCCATGGCTCGGCTCCTGATATTGCCGGCAAGGGTATCGCCAATCCTTTGGCAACTATTCTTTCAGCTGCCATGATGCTGCGCTACTCATTAGGTATGCCAGCGGAAGCTGACCGTATCGAGGCAGCCGTTCAACAGGTTTTGTCTCAGGGCTTGCGTACTGCCGATATCTATACCGAAGGGACTAAAAAAGTCTCTACGGTAGAGATGGGTGATGCAGTTGTTGCAGCACTCTAAAAATATTCATATTCTTAAATAGATCGTTCATCATGGCAAATACAAAAACACCATTGGTTGGTTTAGTTGGTTGGCGCGGAATGGTTGGCAGTGTTCTGATGGAAAGAATGCTGGCAGAAAAAGATTTTGATTTCATCGAGCCAGTATTTTTTAGCACCAGCCAAGCAGGCGGAGACGTTCCTTTGCTCAATGGCGTTAAGGTGACTAAAAGTGAGAATACCTTGCAAGATGCCAATGACATC
>NZ_NCFJ01000568.1:0-1493 GCF_002281105.1 Polynucleobacter sp. 35-46-11 | reverse complement strand
ACATCAAGGCCTTATCTCGCTGCGACATCATTCTGACTTGCCAAGGTGGTGACTACACCAATGAGATTTTTCCAAAATTACGCGCTGCTGGTTGGCAAGGCCATTGGATTGATGCAGCCAGCGCCTTACGCATGAAAGAGGATGCCGTCCTGATCTTGGACCCAGTCAATCGCCCAGTGATTGATCAAGCTTTAGCTGCCGGTGGTAAGAACTGGATTGGCAGTAACTGCACAGTAAGCTTAATGATGATGGCGATGGGCGGCTTGGTGAAAGCAGACATGGTTGAGTGGATTAGCGCCATGACCTATCAAGCTGCTTCTGGTGCTGGCGCACAAAATATGCGTGAGTTACTTCTACAAATGGGTGCTCTGCGTGACAGCGTAGCCACTGAATTAGCTGATCCATCATCTTGGATATTGGATATTGATCGTAAAGTGACGGAAACTTTGCGCTCCCCTGATTTTCCTAAGAAAAACTTTCGCAATACCCCTTTGGCCGGTAGCTTAATTCCTTGGATTGATGTCCCGGTTGAAAATGGCCAAACAAAGGAAGAGTGGAAAGGTGGCGCTGAATTTAATAAGATTTTGGGCCGTCCGCCATTTAGAACTCCTGGCAGTATTCCAATTGATGGATTATGTGTACGCGTTGGTGCTATGCGTTGCCATTCTCAAGGCTTAACCGTTAAGCTCAAAAAAGATATTCCCTTAAAAGAAATTGAAGAGATTCTGGCTGGTGATAATCAATGGGTCAAAGTAGTTCCCAATGATCGTGAAACCACAGAGCGTGATTTATCGCCGGCTGCTGTCAGTGGTACCTTGACAGTGCCCATTGGCCGTTTACACAAATTGGCGATGGGTCCTGAATATTTGGGTGCGTTTACGGTGGGCGACCAACTCTTGTGGGGCGCTGCTGAGCCATTACGTCGCATGCTCCGCATCCTGCTAGAGGGCTAATGTTGAGATTTAGCCGGATTCAGTTTGCAAGAACGCTTTGCTTAATTTGGCTTAGTTGGTCCTGTGCTGCAGGAGCTATTTCTCTTGGTTCCCCAAAACTGCTCTCTAGGTCAGGTGAGCCACTCAAGGTCGAGTTTCCAATCCGAGTAGGCGCGGATGAGCAATCTGCTCTTTCCAGTCTCAATGTTGCTATTGCAAACAAGCTTGCCTTCGATCGGTTGGGAATTTCTCAAAGGCTACTCACTTTCAATCCTCAAGCGATGATTTATCGCAATCAACAAGATCAACTGATGGTCTTGGTGGAGACGGTTGAATCTGTGCCAGCGACTGACGACCCATTTCTAGATGTTTTAGTAACCTTAAATTGGTCTGCAGGAAGCCTCACTAAGGCCTACACATTACTGCTTGGCAATGCCCAAAAGATTTTGGTCCGACCGGGTCAAACTTTATCGGAAATTGCAGCGCAACTAGCCCCACAGCTGCAGGGTGCAAGCCTAGATCAAGCCATGATGGCTCTATTCAAAGCTAACCCCGATGCCT
>NZ_NCFJ01000567.1:0-1537 GCF_002281105.1 Polynucleobacter sp. 35-46-11 | reverse complement strand
CTGCTGCAGCTGAAGCAAAAGGCGATAAAGATGGCGTCGTCAAGAACAAGCTTTTGCGTACGCAAGTAGGCGCAGAAGAAATTGCTGAAGTAGTGTCTCGTGCAACCGGTATACCGGTATCGAAGATGATGCAGGGCGAGCGCGACAAGCTATTGAAGATGGAAGAGCTTCTGCATAAGCGTGTGGTTGGTCAAGAAGAGGCTATTCGTGCGGTATCTGATGCGATTCGTCGCTCACGTGCCGGTCTTGCTGAAGAGAATCGCCCTTATGGTTCATTCTTATTCTTGGGGCCTACTGGTGTTGGTAAGACTGAGCTCTGCAAAGCTTTGGCTGGCTTCTTATTTGATAGTGAAGATCACCTGATCCGTATCGACATGAGTGAGTTCATGGAGAAGCATAGTGTTGCGCGTTTAATTGGCGCGCCTCCGGGCTATGTGGGTTACGAAGAGGGTGGTTACCTAACCGAACAAGTACGTCGTCATCCGTATAGCGTGATCTTGTTTGATGAGATTGAAAAAGCGCATCCGGATGTCTTTAACGTACTCTTGCAAGTATTGGACGATGGTCGCTTAACCGATGGTCAAGGCCGTACTGTGGACTTTAAGAACACGGTGATTGTGATGACTAGTAATATCGGCTCACATCTGATTCAGTCGATGACAGATAAGAAGCAATCCGAGATTAAAGATGCGGTATTTGAAGAGCTGAAGAATCACTTCCGACCAGAGTTCTTAAATCGTATTGATGAAATCGTGGTATTCCATGGTTTGGATAAAGGCAATATCGCCAATATCGCGAAGATCTTGCTCAAGAACTTGTCAGATCGTTTGGCAAAGGTCGATATGCAGATGGAAGTGAGTGATGCCGCTCTGAGTAAGATTGCAGAGGTCGGTTTTGATCCCGTATTTGGAGCTAGACCATTGAAGCGTGCGATTCAGCAATATATCGAGAACCCAGTGTCCAAGATGATCTTAGAAGGCAAGTTTGGCCCTAAGGACACAGTTCCTGTAGGTGTCGATAAGAACGGCGATTTCAGCTTTAGCAAGTAATACCGCTGTATTTCAGCAGGAATTTTCCTGTGCCAGTAAACTCGGAACATGACTGACGCCCTAGTAATGAGGCGCGCCAGTGATGTCCGGGTTGTTGGTCTTATTAGCCTGGCTCACGGCAGCTCCCATTTCTTCCATTTAATTTTGCCACCCATGTTCCCATGGTTGAAGGCGGAGTTTGGCTTTAACTATGCAGAGCTAGGTTTGCTCATGACTATCTTTTTTGTGGTCTCCTGCATCGTTCAAGCAGCATCTGGATTTTTAGTTGATCGCATCGGGGCTCGGCCTGTTTTATTTGCTGGAGTGGGTTTACTGGCATTAGCCGCGCTCACATATTCTCAAAGTAATGGCTATGCCATGTTGGTCCTAGGTGCAGTGATTGCCGGTTGCGGTAATGGCATCTTTCATCCGGTCGATTACACGCTGATCAACCACAAAATATCACCCCCGAATTTGCCTTACGCTTATTCCATTCATGGCGTAACAGG
>NZ_NCFJ01000566.1:0-1537 GCF_002281105.1 Polynucleobacter sp. 35-46-11 | reverse complement strand
GATGCTACTAAGTCTTTTGCGGGAATTGAATTTGCAGATACCATCCATGAAACTAGTAAGGACCTATTAGCCACTTGGTTTAACTATTTAAAAGCACTACAGTCCCGCATCGTTGCGGAAAAAAATAGCCAACTAGGGGACCAAATAGGGCGAATTACTCAAGTGCGCTACAAGCTTGGAGATGTTGCTAGATTAGATGCTCAACTAGCAACGGCTGAGCAGGGCAGGTTAAAGGCATTCCTTGAACTTGCGAAAGCAAATGAAAGTGCCAGTGGGGAATCGGTTACGCAAAGATATTCAGGAATTACATTAATTAAAAACTTTAAGTGGGACGCCATACCGAATCTGCAAACTCGTAAAGAGTTGCTGCGTCAGCAATTTTTAGAGCGTAGCCACGAACTCATGCTGGCTAAGTCCGACGCCGATCGATTTGATTTGCAGGCTAAACGAACCAATTTAGAGAAGTATCCTGATCCAACGATTGGTTTGTATACAGCAAATGAATTCGGTGGGTCTGAGCGCATTAATGGCGTGAGCCTATCTTTTCCAATATCAGGTAGCGCCCGTTTTTCTAATGCCTCTGCTGCAGCATCTGAGGCAGAGATTGCACGCCAGCGAGTGATTGAGGCTGAGCAACGTATTAGTGTGGAGTTTGAGCGATTATGGTCTCAGATGATGAGTAGAAAAATTGCTGCTGAGACCTTGCTAGATTCCGCAAAAAGCCAAAATGAGGCTGCTCAAGCAGCGGAGAAAGCCTACGTATTAGGTGAGGGAACGATCTCAGATCTTATTGCAGCAAGAAAGGCTGCCAATGAGAATCAACTATCAGCTGATCTTATGCGCTTAGATGCATTGGAGTCATACTATCGGATGCGCTTGGATCTTCATGAGATCTGGGATTTTGATTGAATGGTATAAAAGTTCTCAAAAATTTTGCTCAAATTGATTGCTAAGCATGAGCTAAGTATCTATGGATACCCTCTCCTTTGTGTAATTAAGCACATTTTTGGAGAATCACATTGAACCGATATAGCAAAGTCTCTTTTTTGGCAGTAATAATTGCTACTGCAAGCTTTGCCGTATATGCAAACAAAGGTAGTGGGCAAGCAGAAAAAGATGCCATATCTATCAATCACGCGCAGATCACTCTGGCCCAAGCAATTGGAATCGCTGAAAAACAATATCCCGGCAGTAAGGCATCTAAGGCTGAGTTTGAATACAGTAAAAAAACGGGTTGGGCTTATGACATTGAGGTCATCAGCAACGCTAAGGCTTGGGATGTAAAGGTTGATCCGCAAAAAGGCATGATTATTTCTGCCCTAGAGGATAGGGTTGACTATGACGATGAGCCCGATGGTGACCAGTAGGCGGTATTCCTATAGAAAACTTTATCAACGCAATTCTTATATTTCCTCTTCAAACCACCATGAAAAACTATCCATTGCCAAGCATCATTCTCCACTGGTTGACAGTCTGCGCTGTTGTTGTGGCTTACATTACTAGCGGAGATCCTACAGATACTCACAGCACAACCGAT
>NZ_NCFJ01000565.1:0-1539 GCF_002281105.1 Polynucleobacter sp. 35-46-11 | reverse complement strand
ATGGCATAATTATGGCTGTTGCGGCTGTAGCTCAGCTGGATAGAGTACTTGGCTACGAACCAAGGGGTCGTGGGTTCAATTCCTGCCAGCCGCACCAACCTATACAGGGCCTAGTTGAAAAACTGGGCCCTTTTTCTTTTTTAGCCATTTCACAGTGGTTTCACGCAAATCCCTTATAGTTTGCCTATGGCCATTTCTGACCTTAATTCCGCGATTTCACCAGCTCCAGTAGCTATTTGGACGCAAACTGACGCAATCCATGCTCAAGTTAGTTTGAGCGGTGCTGTCAACGTGTATTCATTGGCCGGCGTGTGGACAAATATTCGGGAAAAACAAAACCTCTGGTTAGCGCAAGGAAATGCCCAAAACCATGCTTTGGTTTTTGATGCTTCAAAAGTGAGCTCTTTAGATGGATCCGCATTTGCATTCTTAATAGATGTCCAAGAAGCTCAGCAAAAAGCGGGTGGACAGTTTGAGATTCAAGGATTAGATCCAAAGTATCAGCCGCTATTGAATGAGTTTGACCCCATCAATAAACTATTTCCTGTTCCTGCACCAAAACCAAAAACCAGTTTTGTTGTCAGTGTTGGTATGGCGGCACAAAATTTTTTGGATGATGTCCGCGGTTTAGTGACCTTTGTTGGGCATCTCTCTGCGGATTTAGCATGGTCAATACGCAATGTCAGGCAAGTGCGTTGGGGAGATTTTGTCAATGCGGCTGTAGAGGCAGGCATCTCTGCATTACCGATTGTTGGCCTCGTTGCCTTTTTGATTGGCGTTATCTTATCTTTTCAGGCAGCAATTGGCATGCAACAGTTTGGAGCAGTTTCTTTTGTCGGCCCTCTAGCTGCCTTAGGAATAGTGCGTGAGATGGGGCCTTTAATTACTGCCATCCTATTAGCTGGCCGCTCATCTGCTGCTTTTGCTGCGGAGATCGGCACAATGACTGTCAACAGTGAAGTAGATGCTTTGGTCACTGGCGGTTTAAGTCCGGTTCGATTCTTGGTTGTGCCACGGGTATTGGCAGGGATCTTGGTGGCGCCAATTCTGACTCTATACGCAGATATCGTCAGCATTTTTTCTTCGATGTTAACAATGCAAATTTACGGTATCCCCTTTATTAATTTTTATAACGGCATGTTAGCTGCTGTCGATATTGAGGATGTGCTCTCTGGGCTTGTGAAAGCTACTTTATTTGGTGTGGTTGTTTCTGCGATGGGATGTTTGCGTGGCATGCAAACTGGGACCGGCGCCGCTGCGGTGGGCATTTCTGCAACTAGAGCAGTGGTGAGTAGCATTGTCATGATTGTTTTGGTTGACGGTATTTTTGCTTATATCTCCTACAGGACAGGGTTTTAATGAACGCAATTGAAAACGCGATCGACGTTCAAAACCTCTCTGTAGGGTATGGCTCCAAAGTGCTATTGCAGATGCTCATTCTTACTTTTCCCAATGTTGAAGGCCTATGCTTTCCAGATACCTATGTTTTTGATCCAGATGATGCTGATATTGCAATCTATCGGCGTGCGTCCCAGGCTA
>NZ_NCFJ01000564.1:0-1540 GCF_002281105.1 Polynucleobacter sp. 35-46-11 | reverse complement strand
TGAAGGGTCGCTTAAAAGCCTACTTGCAAACGCCAAACAAGCCATGAGCATACTTTCAGAAGCCGATCAAACACAAATTTTTTCAGGAACGGCTGCTTCAATTTATCATCCGCTGCCTTCTTGGACCAATGAGGCTGACACATGACAACGCATCCTCGCTTTAAGGCAATACTGGGCTCATATCCTCATACAATACCAATCAAAAACGGTTCAATAACAAGCCAAAGCGTAACGTTGGATTTTGATGAGATCGAACCGATTCATAAAGCGTTTAAGCCGATGGCCATGAACCAGATCGCTGATGTCTGTGAGATGGCTATCGTGACTTATCTCCAAGCAAAATCATATGATAAGCCTATATTCATGCTCCCGTTTGTTGTGGCATCACGTTTCCAGCAGGGTTGCATCATTCATAATACGGCGCTTAAGCCCCTCAACGTCTCAGCATTGCGCCATGCTCGTATCGGCGTACGCTCATATTCTCAAACAACCGGTGTGTGGGTACGAGCCATATTACAAAATACCTATGGAATTCCTCCAGAGCAAATCGATTGGATAACGTTTGACCCCGCCCACCTTGTAGAATATGAGGATCCCTCATGGTGCACACGTGCGCCTGCTAACAAATCTCTCATACCAATGTTGCGTTCAGGCGAGATCGATGCAGCTATTTTAGGGAATGATCTACCAAATGAACCTAATTTGGAACCGGTTATTCCCCATCATGTAAATGCTGATGAGGCTTGGTATAACCAGAATCACTTTGTGCCAATCAACCATATTGTAGTCATGAACCTTGTATCTGCAAAAGATCATCCGAAGACTGTTTCGGCAATATTTGACATGATGCTGCAAGGAAAAAAAGTGGAAACAAAAACGGGCTCGGAAATTGATTATATACCGAGCGGAATTGATAAGTTATATCAACCAATCAAGCTATTAATAAAATTTTGTGAGCAGCAAAAACTTCTTTCACGAAAATTGTCGGTCGATGAAGTGTTTGATGATTTTTTATCGTTTGTATAAAGTTTTGAATAGACACTTTTTTCTTGGACCACTTCACAATAAATTTTTAATAAAAATGGGAGCAGGAAATGAATACTACAAGCCCTAATACTACATCTCTTCGACCAAAACGTCCTTTTTATATGGACCTGTCATTTCAAGTTGTCTCAGGTATGATCATAGGTGTTGCAGCTGGCTATCTGGCGCCTAAATTTGGTCTCATGATGCAGCCTTTTGCAACTGCATTCATACGTTTGATTCAGATGGTTACAGGACCAATCATCTTTTGTGCTATCGTGAGCGGTATCGCTGGTGTGGCGAATAAAAAGCAAGTGGGTCGTGTGCTCATTAAAGCTCTGATTTACTTTGAAATCGTAACGTCCATAGCTCTGGTAATTGGCCTAATGGCAGTTAATATCCTCAAACCTGGCGTCGGAATGAATATTAACCCTGCAAGCTTAAAGTCATCTGCAACGGTAGAGTCTTTAGTAGAACACTCACATCACGTTACCTCACTTGCGGATTATTTTGTAAA
>NZ_NCFJ01000563.1:0-1544 GCF_002281105.1 Polynucleobacter sp. 35-46-11 | reverse complement strand
AGCTTTGTGAACTTGGCAGCTGGATCGCAGATGGTGGCCTACTATGCCGGTCAATCTGATGATCTTGTACTGATCTCAACTCGATCTGGTAATGGCTTCCTAGCAAACGTTGCAGACATGACTACCCGTAACAAGGCTGGTAAGTCATTTGTTGGTATCGATAGCAAATTCCCAGGCGGTGATGCACCGCTCGGAGCCGCTAAGGTGACTGCTGGCATGAAGCAAGTTGCCTGCTTATCTGAAAGCTCTAAGTTGCTAGTTTTCCCGCTCGACGAGCTCAAGCGTTTACCTACTGGTGGTAAAGGTGTAATTTTGATGGGCTTGGACGATAAGGAGAAGCTGGCTTCTGCAATTGCGGTGGGTCCTGATGGCGCTACATATTCTGGTGCTGGTCGTGCAGGTAAGCCAACAGAGTTGAGTCTCGACGCAAAAACTCTGAAGTCTTTTGCAGGTAATCGCGCTCGTAAGGGACACTTTGTTGAGCCAAGACTCAAGGATGGAAAGCTAAAAGCGAACTAAGACTCTTCGCTCAGCTTCTCAGAACTTAAGAAATCCGGTCATTATTTGATCGGATTTTTTATTTTCGACTCAGACTTTCTTGGGGATTGGTAGGCCGTACTTAACTGAAATCACTTCAGCCAAAATGGATACAGCGATTTCTGGTGGAGTTAAGGCGCCAATAAATAGGCCAACAGGACCATGGAGGCGTTCAACCTGTTCCTGTGTCACATCAAACTCGAGCAAGCGGGCTCTACGTTTCTGGGTATTGATTCTGCTACCCAGCGCACCAACATAAAAAGCGGGAGACTTTAATGCCTCCATTAAGGCCATGTCATCCAGCTTCGGATCGTGCGTTAAGGCAACTACAGCTGTATGAGAGTCAACCCCGATTTCTAGCAGGACGTCATCCGGCATGCCCTTGATAAATTGAATGTGCTCGCGATTAATCCCTTCTGCATACTCCTCACGTGGATCAATCACAATGACTTCAAAGTCAGAGGCGAGCGCAAAATCAGCGGTATAAAGCGAGAGTTGGCCTGCGCCAATGATGACCATACGCCAGCGTGGACCATAAGTAGTTTTCATCAGTCGCTCATCACAGATGAAAGCCTCATTACGATCACCAGCCTCTAGCGTTGATTTTCCTGTTGAGAGATCAACCGTGCGCGAAGTGATTTGGTGATTAGAGATGGATGTCAGAATGGATTCCAGAATCGCTAATTCCGGTTTTGGTTCTACCAATAAGCGTAGCGTTCCACCACAAGGTAGGCCAAAGCGGGCAGCTTCTTGTTGGCTAACTCCGTAGATCACCATTTCAGGCAAATCCTTTGTGAGGATTTCAGTTTGGACACGGCGAATCAAGTCATCTTCTACACACCCGCCAGAAACCGATCCAGTAACTTGTCCATCGCCACGAATAGCTAACCAAGAGCCTATGGGTCTTGGAGCAGAGCCCCATGTTTGAACAACTGTAGCGATGGCAACAGGATAGCCGGATTTGAGCCAATCAACGGCAGCTTTTAATACGCTTAAATCAGTGCTAT
>NZ_NCFJ01000562.1:0-1545 GCF_002281105.1 Polynucleobacter sp. 35-46-11 | reverse complement strand
GCAATCGCCCTTGGGCTCACTAAGCATTCATGATTTGGGTTTTGGGTTTAGGGATAACCCGTAGTGCCAAGCTGGCAGTTAAAGTGATCCAAAAAAGGAGTGGGTCGAAGTTCCCGTTATTTGATACTTCGGTCGTACACCATAGCAAAAATGTCGATATCAGCACCCACCTTCCCAGGCTGCTCCAGGGCGCAGCTATAATAGGAGCGAGCTTTAGCGCAAGAGCTAGGGCGGCAAGAACTAAACCGATGCCAGGCAATCCTAGCCCAAGGGCTAGGTCCAACCAGCCGCCGTGAGCATGGGTTAGACGTACGCTCGATTCTGGCCACTTTTTATTGACCAACGGCCCAAATGAATTTTCGATTAGCCCATAACCCAAGAGGTTTTCTCGAAAAAGGTCCATGCCCACCAACCCCCAGGCGATTCTTTCATAGTTGGTTCCAGATACTGTCTTACCTAACTCATTGACTGGGTAACCCTTTTCACCATTAAATTTCCACTCTTGGTAACGATCTAGTTGCACTGCAATTTTGGCATCTGCAGCAAAAGTAGACCAAGAATCATTTTGCTGGATATGCTTTTGCCCCACAAAACCGACTCCGATCAGAATGACGGCTATGATCCCCACCTTGGTTAGAGACCAACTCTTCTTGGAAGCCCGCACCATGAATAACAGAAAAAGGATGAAGAGTAGCGCCTCATAAACAAAGCCATTTTTTATGTTTTGACCATAAAAGACAAAAGATATCGCAGCAATAGAGGTGCTATACACAAATAACTGGGCCCATTTCATGCGCCTGTCTCGCAATAAAGCCAAAATTTGCCCCAAGGCAACTGCCAGGGTGGGCAAGCAAAAAACCACGTAATCCGTCTTTGGGACATAAAAGGGCTGGGAGCTCGGATAGACCCTCAGAAAAGCAGGTACTGGTTCAAACCCAAAGGCACTTTGGCCATAAAAGGTAAGTGTCCACTTTAATAAATAGATGAGGGTAGGCATCAATAGGCCTAAATAGATCAAGGGCCATGCCCACCTTTTTACACTCTCCAGATTATTTGCGATCGATAGACCCAGGCCCAGCGCAAAGATTGCAGCTAAAAATGCTCGCTTCCAGATACCCTTGAATTCGAGCAACTGGATTGCTGGATTTTGAGACAGAAAGAGCAAATGAAAGCTAGCCCATACAAAGAGGATTCCAATAAGCCAAATTGGGAGGGCTCTTTTGTTTAGCAGTAAAGAACGATATTGATAGCTCACATACAGGCCTATGACCGCCCCAAGCACCAGAGAGGTATTCCTCCAAGAAGCTATCTCGGGCAAGATCCAAACCGAGTACAACACCACAAAGGTTACGCACTGCAAAGCAATGACCCACACTGGAATCTGGACAGGGCCATCTGCGCAAGCAGTTTTTAAAATAGGATTTTGAGTGCTCACCGTATAAAACTCATGAAAAAATATTTGTAATTAAATAGCGTTTTTTTAAACCATTTCATAGCGCCTCTATTAGGAAAATCTTCACGGGGAAGATTGCCATGCTTATAGGT
>NZ_NCFJ01000561.1:0-1546 GCF_002281105.1 Polynucleobacter sp. 35-46-11 | reverse complement strand
CGTTGACGCAGGTTATGCAACTGTATCAAATACAACTGCAGCTGGCGGCTCAACATCAGGCGTTCAATCAGGTGGTATGGCTAGTCCACGCTTAGGCTTCAAAGGCATTGAAGACATAGGCGGCGGCTCTAAAGTTGGATTTACATTGGAAGCGGAGATTTTGACTGCTAACGGTTCCGCGGACGGCATTGCAGGTGGTAGTACTACTACACAAGCTTTCTCTACCTCCCAGTTTTTTAATCGCGCTTCTTTTCTAAGTCTATCCAATGCAAAATTTGGTGAGGTGAAGATCGGTTTGTCCAATACTGCAACCTATGACAATCAAATTAAATTTGACCCATTAAAAGCAGCTAATCTGGGTGGTTTCTTAAATACATCTACCTCCGCTACTGCTACTGGCCTCTCTGGACCAGCCGCCACACAGCAAGCTGCTAATCGTGCAAACAATGCAATCTCATACACATCACCAAGCTTTATGGGTGTACAAGCTAGATTCATTACTGGTGAAACTCAATCTGCAACTGGTATGAACCTTGTTTCTGGCAACGTTGCATACGCCCGTGTGACTGACTATGGCCTAAGCTACAATTTAAAGGCCTTGGATTTGGCTGCGACTTACAGAACCACTAACGGCACGAGTGGTGCTGCGGCAACTTCTACAACTGGTGTTTATGGCTCTTACGACTTTAAGATGGTCAAGCCATATGCTATCTACAACGTCACTGATAACAAAACTCCTGGTGTTGCACAGGGCATGAATTACATTAGTAAAATGGTTGGTGCTGAAGCCCCTATTACCCCACGTATCACTGTTGCTGCGCAATTTACGCAAAACATCAACGGTAACGCAAACACTGCAGCAACGAGTGCAACTAACTCCGCAGTAGGTTTAATGGGTAAATACTCTTTATCTAAGCGTACTACGCTCTATGCTATTGGGGCATTTTCACAAAATGGCGGTGCTGGCTCAACACTTACCTCCTCCAGCAAGTTTACCGGTGCAACAGCGCCAGTTAAGCTCACAGGTAACACTACAAGTTATGCAGATCAGCAAGGCTACATGATTGGTGTAAACCATACTTTTTAATTGGATGCTAGCGTAAGCTAGTAGAAAATTAGTTTTGCATTAAATTAACCCACTGTGGCAACACGGTGGGTTTTTTCTTTATGTAAACTGATTACACATTTGAAAGTTTGCTACGTTGTTGATTGAGCTTCATCTGTTGTTGACGGATACGTTCTGCTTTTACACGCTGTTGTGCTTGCCGAACCTGCGCTTGCATGCTTTTAATACGTGCTTGTTCTGGCGTTAATGGTTTAAGGACTTCTGCGATGCGCATGTTATGTCTCTGTGGGAATGCTGATGACATTACCTACACCAAATAGTGCCTGCAGTATTTTTATCGCAAAGTTGACATTATCTGCATGCACGACAGTTGTGACTACAACACCACTTGCTCTGACTGTTGCACGAAATTGTTTCATAACAATATTTATTGTGTCGTTGCTTGCTAGTGCACAAGCAACGACAAACCATTCGTGCATA
>NZ_NCFJ01000560.1:0-1548 GCF_002281105.1 Polynucleobacter sp. 35-46-11 | reverse complement strand
TCCTCTGTGGTGGCTCAGGTACACGGCTTTGGCCGCTATCGCGCTCAGGCTTTCCAAAACAGTTTTTGGTGCTTTCGGGCGATGACTCTTCGCAAAGTTTGTTTCAGCAGGCGGTAGGTAGATTAAATGCGATTGGCTCTTCACAGATTCAATTGGGCAATACCGTTGTGGTCACCAATGAAGACCATCGTTTCTTGGTTTTAGATCAATTGCGTGAGTTAGCTAATATTCAGGCAACTCTTTTGTTGGAGCCGGTGGGCCGTAATACGGCTCCAGCACTCACCTTAGCTGCACTCTATGCTGGTGAGCGGGCTGAGTTAGATCCTATCTTAGTGATTACTCCCGCAGATCAAACAATTCAAAATGCAGGTGCTTTTACTAAGGCATTGCAGGACTGTATTCAGGTAGTCGCCTCGGATCTGAGTAAGCAGACCATTGCTATTTTAGGCATCACCCCAACGGCGCCTGAGACGGGTTATGGATACATTAAGAAAACTGGTGGCCAAGGTTCTCATGGTGAATTTACTGTCGAGCAATTTGCTGAGAAGCCAGATGCCAAAACTGCCCAAGCCTATTTAGAGGATGGCAACTATTTGTGGAATAGCGGCATGTTCGTTTTTCGAGCAAGCACTTGGTTGGCAAGCTTGAAAGAATTCCGCCCCGATATCTTTGATGCCACAGAAACTGCCTGGCAGGCAAGAACCACCGATCAATCGGATGCCACTACTTTTGTGCGCCCAGATAAAGCGTTATTTAATACGATTCCTAGCGACTCGATTGACTATGCCGTAATTGAAAAGTGTCCTGGTAGTCAGCACTCAGTCAAGATGGTTGAGCTCAATGCGGGCTGGAATGATCTTGGCGCTTGGGATGCGGTTTGGCAAGTGGGTAAACAGGACGAGCGGGGTAACGTTACTTCTGGCGATACCCTATTAATCAATACCAGCAACTCATTGGTCCATGCAAGTACTCGCTTAGTGAGTGCAGTAGGCATAGAAAACCTCATCATCATTGAGACAGCGGATGCTGTGCTGGTAGCCGACCGTAAAAATAGCCAAGACGTAAAACACATTGTGAATCAGCTTGAGCAGCAAAAACGTGAAGAAAAGAATCTGCATCGTAAGGTCGCCAGACCCTGGGGTTGGTATGACTCCGTTGATGAGGGTGAGCGCTTTAAGGTCAAGCGTATTCAGGTAAAGCCGGGCGCGAGTCTTTCCTTGCAGATGCATCATCACCGCGCAGAGCATTGGATCGTAGTGAAGGGTGTAGCTGAGATCACTAATGGCGATCAAGTGATCACCCTGACCGAGAACCAAAGTACTTACATACCGCAAGGTCAAATACATCGTTTAGCCAATCCTGGAACAACACCCTTAGAGATTATTGAGGTGCAGTCTGGAAGCTACCTTGGTGAAGATGACATTGTGCGTTTTGAAGATACCTACGGTAGAAGTTAATTTAGACAATTAAAAAAGTTATATATGACGAGTAATAAAACCAATACGCAAAAAGTTGCCCTCATCACCGGTATCACTGGCCAAGATGGCT
>NZ_NCFJ01000559.1:0-1556 GCF_002281105.1 Polynucleobacter sp. 35-46-11 | reverse complement strand
CCAAAAACCCTTGATAGATTCTTCAACATCACCAATATTCACCAACCAAACAGGATCACCTGAGCGGGGGAAATAATCAAAGACGGTAGAGCACTCATCAAAAAAGAGAGGGAGATAGGATTCAATACCTGCGCTGGGAATACCCAGGTTGGCATCTTTATAAATCGAGCAACGTGTTGGATCACCCTCAAATACTTCGCGCCATCTGCCACGGAAGGCCGTACGTGAAGCATCATCAAATGGAAACTCATGTCCAGGTAAAAGACGAACCTCCTTAACGGGATAGAGGCTGCGCTGGGTATCAGGATCAAAAGCCCGAATTTGCTCAATCTCATCACCAAAGAGATCTAGGCGATAAGGTAGGCTTGAACCCATCGGAAATAAATCAATCAAGCCACCACGAATGCTGTATTCACCTGGGCGCATGACGGAGCTGACAGGGTCGTAACCAGCCTGTTGTAACTGAAGTTTTAGTGCAGCCTCATTGAGCTTGTCACCTTGTCTAAAAAAGAAGGTGTGGCCCGATAGGAAATTTGGTGGCCCTAATTTTTGCAGTGCTGTAGTAATCGGCACCAAGACAATGTCGCAGCTACCGTTGAGTAATTCATAAAGGGTGGCTAAACGTTCGGAGACTAAATCCTGATGCGGTGAAAAATGGTCATAGGGCAGGATTTCCCAGTCGGGCAACAGGCGCGTCTTCAGTTGCGGCGCAAAAGCGGGGATTTCTTCTAAGAGACGCTGTGCTTCCTGTGCTTGAGCACAGAAAATTACCATGACGGAGAATTCAGATCGATATCGAAGGGCAGATTGGGCAATTAATGCAGCATCAGAAGACCCAACCAAGCCTGAAAAGGTAAAGCGCTGCCCAGCCCGCGGTGCAGGTATGGGGGGTGCTAGTTTTAATGCATCAGACATCTGACCTCATTATAGAATCAGGTATGCACGCTGGAAACCTATCTTCTCAGGCTTTACCGCAATGCCACGCTGTGTTACCCACGGCCGGCACAGGATCAAGGCTTGGTGGATCTTTACCAAAACAGTTTCAGGAGTTGGCAGGCAAACCCATGCTGGCTTATGCCTTAAATGCCTTTGCTGCTACCCCAGAGATTGCCTCCATTTGGGTGGGGGTTAGCCCGGGTTTCATCGATAACCCCATCTTGGGCTCACTTTCGAATAAATCCGCATCTATTCAATTTCTTGCAACTGGTGGTCCAACTCGCCAAGAAACCGTCAGAAATACCCTTGCAGCTATGCTCAAGGCAGGCGTTCCAGAGAATGACTGGGTTTTAGTCCACGATGCAGCACGACCTGGAATTTCTCCTGAACTCATTCAAAAACTGATTCACGCTGTCACTGTAGCTGGTGAGGGTGGCCTCTTGGCAATGCCGCTGGCCGACACCTTAAAGATGGCCGATGCCAATTCAGCAATTGCTGGCAATCCCAATAGATCGATGAAGACGATTTCTAGAGATCACCTTTGGCAGGCTCAAACACCGCAGATGTTTGGTTTAAAGCGCCTGCATGATGCAATTGATGAGGGTATTCGTCTGGAGGCC
>NZ_NCFJ01000558.1:0-1567 GCF_002281105.1 Polynucleobacter sp. 35-46-11 | reverse complement strand
GTTCTCGATAAAACCCAAAGGTATTCTCTTCTCGGATCACTGACAGCTGCCACTTGATATTGAGGATCCAAATCGATCACCCAGTAATCACCCCAGACCATAGGCAGAAATGAAAGCCACTCAGGGGCAAAACGCACCTCTAACTTTGGTGAGTCCTTGCCACCGATTTGACGACCTAAGCCTTCTGCTTCCGAAGTCTCTCCGCTTGCAGTTTTGCAGCTATTGAGCACTCGCAGATTGCCATCAGGTTTTGCGGAATATACAGCCTTGGTATTAGAAACGCATTTCTTCTGAAACCAGTTTGGAAACTTGGCAATCTCGTACCAAGTTCCCAAGTAGCGCGGAACATCTAAGGAGGCTATGGTTTTGACAGCCTGGTCAGCTTGCTGAGCGTTAGCATGGACAGATCCAAGACAAATCAACAGAAAACCCAATGTGGAAATAATTGAAGCGCGAGAATATGAAAACAGAGTCATGGAAGGTGTGATGTTAAGTGATGAATTTCTTGCTCAAGAGATTGCGGATATAAGGAATCCTACAAGATAACAGCAATATCCAAACGATCGCATAAATTGTTACGGTATCAAGATCATTCTTGCCGGCTTTATGCCACCAATAGTGAAGGATCACAGTGCAAGCAATGAAATAAATCAGTCGATGCAGTTGAGCCCACCGACGAGCTAATTTTCTTTGAGCCCAATGGGTAGATGTCAGTGCTAGCGGAATCAAGAGAAGAAAGCTAATGAAGCCCATGGTGATGAATGGTCGCTTCACTACATCCTTGAGCATCTCTACCAAGTCAAAGTCCTGATCTAGCCAAAGCCAAATCCCAAAATGCAGACAGGCATAGAAAAAGCTAAATAAGCCCAACATCCTGCGATACCGAATCCATGCTGCTGAATTCGTCAGCAAGCGCAATGGCGTCATCGCTAAGGTCAAGCACAAAAAGACTAATGCCCAAGTACCCGTTGAACGGGTAATCAATTCAACTGGATTGGCGCCTAAGCCATCATTGAAACCCAGCCAGATTAGTCGCCCTAAGGGCAGTAGTGCCAGCAGAAAAACAAATACCTTCATGAAAACCAAGCATCTAAGATCAATTAGTAGAATTTCTTCAAGTCCATTCCGTTATACATACTGGCAACTTGATCGGCATAACCGTTAAACATTTGTGTTTTCATTTTGGGTGCAAAGGCCGCTTTGAAATCGCCAATCCGACGTTCGGTTGCTTGACTCCAACGAGGATGATTGACCAAAGGATTGACGTTGGAATAAAAACCATACTCTCGAGCATCAAACTGGCTCCAGCTAGTCTTAGGCATCTCTTCAGTCAAACGAATTGTGACAATCGACTTAGCACTCTTAAAGCCATATTTCCAGGGCACCACAATTCGAACCGGAGCGCCATTTTGCTTGGGTAATACTTCGCCATACAAACCAAATGTCAAGAGCGTCAATGGGTTCATTGCCTCATCCAAACGCAAGCCTTCACGATAGGGCCAATCAATAATTTGACTCCTTAAACCAGGGTAGCGCAGACCAGCAAGCGAAGTTATTGGCAGAATTG
>NZ_NCFJ01000557.1:0-1569 GCF_002281105.1 Polynucleobacter sp. 35-46-11 | reverse complement strand
ATTTAAAAATAACCCACCCAAGATTTGTGACGATAAGACCTATCAAAGTATAAAAGGTAAGTTTCATACCCCTAATACGATTATCAAAGCTTTCAGGTTCTTGATTAATGCCATTCGCATGAAACAATCTTCCAATTAATAGTGTTGTTCCAAACAGAACAATGAGCCACCAAGGGGCACCGTTTAATTCTAGGCAAGCCAATAAAATTAGTCCGATAGGTACATATTCTGAAAAATTTCCATGTGCACGTATCGCTTTTTCAAGATCATTTATGCCGCCGCTACCTAGAGGCACTTTATTTTTTCTTCTTAGTTTGATTACATTAAATGCAAGCTTGATATAAATTGCGGTGAGAAACGCAGCAAAAATTGAAGTCACTATAAGCATGATCTGCTCCCGATTTGTTTTACCAGTTAAAACTTTCTAATTTAAGTTTCTAAAATTAGAACAGCATTACTACAGCCTATTTAAGACTGTTATTTGTCTACTTAATATTGCAATTAATTCTGCCAAACCGTCTGTGTAACACATTGAAATCACAGGTTTTTAGGCTGATTTAAGCATACGTGTATCAGAATATCTGGTCTGGGGTAATGCGAACACCAAACGAAATCCACTGACTCTCATTCACCCCATTAAGCTGTCGCCCCAAGGTTGCATCGACTTGGAACAGGTTTGGAATGACTGAGTATCTGACACCAGCCTGAGCGAATGGGCTGGATTGATTGTCTCCATATGCTTCTAATATCCCCATCAATCTCGATGTAGCCTTGAACTCACCACCAATGCCCCACGTCATCTTATCTTTGTTTGATGCCCTGTCATGCAGCGCACCCATGTTGATGTGCATTACTACTTTGTTGTCATTAAAAGATGCTGAGAATGGAATATACGCATAGGTATTGCCTAGCTGATTTGCGCTTGGTGTTATCGCTGGATGATAAACTTTGCCAATTGCAAAACCTATTCCCCATCCGTTTGTCTCAAGAGTTTTGAGTAAGGTTTTGGCTTGAATCACGTAATCTGCCGAATCTTTGATGTCGCTATACATTGAATAACCACCGCCCACAGTTAACTCAAGGTTACCTGTAGGATTGCAAGCAGGTAACGCCCAAAGTTCGGTGCTATTTGAATAGACTCGAGTCCAGCTTTCGAGTTGGCAGCTGCCTGCAGTAGTTAAGCGTGCATCATCCGTTACAAATGGGCGCGCTGACCATGCAGGTTGCGCGTATATCATGATGCATAAAAGTAACAGTTTTTTCATGGCGCTATTTTATTAGATTTTTAGTTTTTTTAAAGTTAAAGATTTCTTTGCACTGCACGCTCTGTGGAGCGTAATAGACTATATGTTACCAACCAAAAGATACATTAATGTGAACCGTGTCCCCTAATCCAAAAACTGGATTAATTAAAATTAGCTTTGATATGCAAACAAAGCTTTTAATGTTAAGGTCAAATTTTTATGTACATTAAAACGAGTGATTAATATGCACCCTTAATAAAAAATCCAATGATAGGAGACTCTAAATCAAAGACAGCAATTGCTTCAATGCATAGGGTGACTTGCT
>NZ_NCFJ01000556.1:0-1573 GCF_002281105.1 Polynucleobacter sp. 35-46-11 | reverse complement strand
ATTGGTCACATGGAGACCTTGCGTCACTTCGCCACGAATTTCAACCACTTCAGCATTGATGCGACCATTCACAATTCCGGAAGTATCAACTAGTACTTCTTTGGTATTGAGTTCGCCTTCAACTAGACCTGCAACAACTGCCATTTCTGGTACTTCAAAGGTGCCCTTGACAATAACGCCCTCACCAACAAAAAGGGAGCCTTTTGGATTGTTATCGGTCATAGTAAGTTTCCTGAGGTAATAAATATGGATTGATCATATAGCAATTAAAGAGTTTTATGGGCAGCTGTGCTACTGGCTTGCCCTACATTGGGGCCGGTTTTTTCCCGGTGGTAGGGGTGGATAGCTCTGAAAACTGCTCTTTTAACTCTTTCAGTGAGTTAATTTTGCTTTCAATATGGGGGATTTGTTTTTGAAGTGCCTGGAGATTCTCGCGATAGTGGGCTTCAACCTCATCCATTTCCTTGCGCGTAATGACACCTCCCATTTCCTTGGTCATTTCAGGGCTAAATCGAATGGCCACCCTAAACCCTAAGAAGTGAATGCCAATGCCAAAAAGAATAAATGCGCTAAAGGATAAAAAGGCGATCTTGATCGCCGTTCTACCGGTTATCTTGACTTGCTTCATGGTCGATGTAGACCCAGAAATCCAGATGAGCTGCATTTTTTGCTATTAATCCTCTATTTTCTTGGGGTATTACCCTTAATTGAGGGTGATTTTAACATTTTGGATCAATTTTGAAGGGTTTTTTGAGCCTAAATTGCTTACTATCAATAGGCCAATTTGCTAGTATCTATACATAAATAAAACAATATGGAGATAGGATCACCCAATCTTTACTCCTGCTTGTATTTTTGCGGCGAAGTAAATTGAGGAAAATGGCATGTCGCCAGTAAAAAACAACCCCTTGCCAGATGTGATTGGAGCCAGGCTAAAAGCAGCCAGGGAGGCTCGCAAGCTCGAGCGCGTGGAGTTGGCGAACTTATGTTGCTTGTCTGCCAAAATGATTTTGGAGCTGGAGGAGGGTGGCATGAGCTCTTTCTACAGCTTCCCCTTGAAGATCAGTGCAGCAAAACGGGTGGGTAGTTTTCTGAATCTCACTGAGTCTGATTATTTGTCATTTCCGCAGCCCCCTGCTGAGCCTGTTGAGGGTCTTGAGGGTGCAACGCCTGAAGCGGAGGACTTGGCTAGAACTGAAGTAGCTCCAGCAGAGTTAAATCCTACATCTGCGCAAGATGAGGTTCTTGCTGGATCACGCGATCCAGCCATCACCGAGCGATTAGAGTGGCAGGAGTTGTTAACGGAAAAAGTGGGTGGAGATGTTTCTGGACCAGAGGCTGGTGGTCGCTTTAGCTTTTCCCTCAGACCAGTACTTTTTCTGTCCCTGGGGCTAGCTATTGGTGGGCTGTTGTTTGGCCTAAATACGAAATATGACTTGGTATATCAAGTTGCAGCCCTCATGGAGACTAAGCCTACGCCCCCACCTGCTGTTCCAGTAGAGAAAGCGTCTAAAGAGGCTGCTGATGAAGGTAAAGCGCAAGTGCAGCCTGACCCAGCATTGAGCCAGGAAGT
>NZ_NCFJ01000555.1:0-1575 GCF_002281105.1 Polynucleobacter sp. 35-46-11 | reverse complement strand
CGTTAGATGGTGGCGCACTGCCTAAATCAATTAAAGGTAGTGTTAACTCTGTTGCACAATGGCGGCATTTCATACTGCAATTCCTTCAAAATCATTGTTAATCATAGGGTGGTTAGTATCTCGTTCAGACATTTCAGCAATAGCAAGCGGCCAAGTAATGTTCAGCTTTGAGTCTTGTGCATTCAATGCTGCCTCAGCGCCCTGCACATAGGGTGCACTATGTAAATAAATCAATTCACAGTCTTCAGTTAAAGTTTGAAACCCATGCGCAAATCCTTCTGGAATCAATAAACTTCGACGATTTTCTGCACTAAGAACTTCGCCATACCATTGTAAGAAAGTGGATGACCCTTGGCGCAAATCTATAGCCACATCAAATATTTCGCCTTTAAGACAACTCACTAGCTTAATCTCTGCATGCGGCGGCATTTGATAATGCAAGCCCCTTACTGCGCCTTTGTTGCGTGTAAACGTGTGATTAATTTGGCTAATGCCCTTGTTAAAACCAATTGGATAAAACTCTTCTGCACAAAAAAATCGGCTAAGAAATCCACGGTTATCTTCAATTAACTGACGTTGAACCACTTTCAGGCCGTTGATTGATGTGTTAATAAAATCAAAGCGCGCCATCGTTAAACATTTCGCTTTGTTTGTTCATATTTTTTAATTTGGTCTAGCGTAAAATCATGCATATTTTTACCCTGATGCCAGCACTCATGCCATGAAACAATTGCATCTAGTGCAGTTTTTAAATTCCAACGCGACTGCCAATTAAGATTAGCACGCGCTTTACTACTATCTAGCTTTAAGTAATTTGCTTCGTGAGGCTGTGGCGTTTCATCTCGCTGCCAAATTGCGCCAGGTATTGATGCTACTAACTGCTCTACTATCCACGCAACATTTCTAGCGTCTTCATCCGCTGGCCCGAAATTCCAGGCCTCTGCAAATTGTTCACCATGAGAATATAGCTGCTGCGCTAAAGTTAAGTAGCCAGAAAGCGGCTCTAATACATGCTGCCATGGTCTCACTGCATTTGGTGACCGCACAGACAGTGCTTGCTTAGCGTCTATGGCTCGGAAAAAATCTGGAATCAGACGGTCAGATGACCAATCACCCCCACCTATTACATTACCCGCCCTTGCCGTTGCCACTGCAACCCCAGAGGTCGCTAAAAAAGAACGTCTATAAGCCGCCGTCACCAATTCAGAGCAGCCCTTGCTGCTTGAGTATGGATCATAACCGCCCATTGCCTCATCTTCTCTATAAGGCCAAACCCATTCACGGTTTTCATAGCACTTGTCAGTCGTTACATTAACCACTGCTTTAACACTGCTAGTATTGCGAATTGCCTCAAATAAATTCACTGTGCCCATTACGTTGACAGAATAAGTTTCTACGGGAGACTCGTACGAATATCTAACTAGCGGCTGCGCCGCTAAATGAAACACAATCTCTGCGCCAGAGGCTTGTAATGCTTCATGGAGTAATGATGAGTCTCTAATATCGCCAATAGTGCTACTGGCTAAACTATCAGCTACATTTGCGACAGTAAATAGATTCGGTGTTGTGTTAGGT
>NZ_NCFJ01000554.1:0-1579 GCF_002281105.1 Polynucleobacter sp. 35-46-11 | reverse complement strand
GATGGTGGAAATACTATCGAATGGGAAGCCTCTTCAGCCGAAGTAAAGAGATTGGAAATGCTGGTTGGCACCTTAATGCATCTTGAGCTGGATGGGAATCAAATTCACATCATGCCTTTGCGACCCATCAATGATCCACGGCGGTTTATTGACCATTAAGCACTTGGCACTAAAGCCGTAAAAAACGCTTGCTAGATTTCTATCCAGGCAAGCGCTTTTATTGAGGTGGAATTACTTAGAGCAACTATCTCCGGTGTTAATTCCTAATAATGGGTAAGCTGGACAAAATCTGAATATCCCAGTTGCCAAAGGAACTACACCAATCCAAGCCCAGGCGCCAGTTGTTCCCGTGATGGCTAAACCGATCAACACTAGTCCAACGATAATTCGTAACATGCGGTCAATACCGCCAACATTGCATTTCATATCAACATCCTTTTCAAAGTGTAGAGGAATTACATTAGTAAAACCAACAGGTAATGCCAGGTAAAAATTAGTTGAGTGCAACACCTACCAATGGGCGACCTTCTAAAGTCCAAAGATACAGAGAGCCGTCATAGAGCTTGGTGGATTTATTACCAACTAACTCAGACATCACAAACCAACCACCAGCTGCTAAATGGCCACTATTGCAATAGCTAATTGCCGGCGTCTTTGGGTTGATTCCGTTTGAAGTGAATAATGCGTTGTAAGTATTCTTATCCCAGAAATACAGAGCCCCTTTTGCAGGCTTTGCTAATAACTCAGGAGCCAATTCCTTTGCACCCGCAATGTGACCGTAAGCACCTACATAGTCACGCTTATTTAAACCAAAAAACTGAACAGGTTGACGTGCGTCGATCAAAGTAGATTTACCAGTTTTAGAAGCTAATGCTACCTGCTCTGAGTTAGCAATCAACTCCTTGCGCTCAGCTTTGCCAACCCATGTTCCATTAGTTTTAATCGATGGGGCAACAGAAAAATCGCGTCCTTCAGAAAGCCAGCCCGCCATGCCACCATCTAATACGGCGATATTGTCCTCACCGTAAACCTTAAATTGCCAATACGCACGCAAAGCTTCATCAATATCGGAAATATCTTGGGCAATTGGAACTAAAACAATTGGCTTGTCAGAATTGATGCCCACTGACTGAATAATTTTTTCAAAGTCAGCCTTTTCAGGAATCAGATACTTGATCTTTTTCCCGTCAATCATGCGATCAACCCTGACCTTTTTAAAGTCAAGCAATGTGGAATCCGGAATATGGCCACCTACCTCAACTAAAAACTTCTTCCCTGTTTTTTTATCAATTTCGAATTCAGGGGCACGGGTATAGCTGGCTACATCGCCACGAACCTCTAAGATCTGAACCTCTGATTGATTAGCAGCAAGCCACTCTGCGCTGACTAATGGACCCGGCAAACTTACCGCGTGCACTAATCCAATAAAACTTGTAATCGCAACGGCTAGTCCTATTCGAATCTTTTTCATTTGAACTCCTTGATTAATTTACAGGTAATAAATATTGTGAAAGTCGATCTAATAAATCAATCTTGCTTTCAGTTAATACGTGGTACTTCCTTGAATTGAGAGCGGACA
>NZ_NCFJ01000553.1:0-1587 GCF_002281105.1 Polynucleobacter sp. 35-46-11 | reverse complement strand
GGCCACGGTTTAGTGGCTGATGATGCGGTGGACTTTGCTCGTCTCGGACCAGATTACATCGAGGGTCGCTGCCCCGTGATTCTGCGCAACCTCCTAGAGGTACGTGGACTAGGCTTATTGGATATCCGCACTATTTTTGGTGAAACGGCCGTGCGTCGTAAATTGAAATTACGTTTGATCGTTCAACTCGTTCGTCGTAATGATGGTGAGTTCGAGCGTCTTCCATTGGAAGCGCAACATATTGATGTGCTGGGCATTCCAATAAGGACCGTCAAAATTCAAGTGGCTGCAGGGCGTAACTTGGCTGTACTAGTAGAGGCGGCAGTCCGCAATACTATTCTGCAACTGCGGGGCATTGATACCTTAAAAGAATTTATGGAGCGTCAGCGTTTGCAAATGAATGCAGAGGCTGAATCTACTAAGTCACAGGGTCGACTCATTTAATATGCAAATCAATCTGATTACCGGTATTTCCGGCTCAGGTAAATCCGTTGCGCTTAGAGCCTTTGAGGATGCAGGCTATGACTGTGTAGATAACCTTCCAGTCACCCTCTTAGAAAATCTCATCACCACTCTAGAGATCGAGAAGAGTGAACGCGTTGCAGTAGCCATTGATGCCCGTCGCGGCCAGTCAATCGCAGAGCTACCCCAGATCTTAGAAAACTTACGACGCAGCCATGATGTGCGAGTTGTTTTCTTGAATGCAGATACCAATACACTCATCCAGCGTTTTTCTGAGACCCGTAGACGTCATCCGCTCTCTGGTAAAACTCAGGAGACTCAGTCGGCTACCTTGATAGAGGCGATTGATACAGAGCGTAACCTACTAGAACCCCTTCGCACCCAAGCGCATAGCATTGATACCAGCAACCTACCCGCCCATGCCCTACGTTCTTGGATACAGGATCTTCTGAAAGATAAGCCCCAAGGGCTTACCGTGATTTTTGAATCTTTTGGATTTAAGAAGGGTTTGCCAAGTGAAGCAGATCTTGTATTTGATGTTCGTTGTCTACCGAATCCGCACTATGACAAAGCCTTAAGACCACTGTCCGGAAAAGATCAGCCTGTGCGTGAATTCTTGGAAAAAATTCCTGAAGTCGTGAGCATGGAGAATGACATTATTCAATTTATTGAAAAATGGTTGCCCCACTACATTGCAGATGGTCGTAGTTATTTGACTGTTGCTATCGGCTGCACTGGTGGACAACATCGCTCTGTCTACTTAGTCACTCGGATTGCTGCGCATTTTCTGCCGCAAAAAGATGTGTCATCACTGCAGATTAATTTCTTAAGCCGTCACCGCGAGTTAGACTCAATCCCTGCAGTAGCAATTTAATTGGTTGAGGTAGGCCGTATTTTCCAAGCTGACGCAATGGCACCCACTTCAAATTATCACTAGAGAATTTCATGGCATCACTTGATGTCACATGCCAGATTTGCATCCACAAACGTCGATGGGTAAAGATATGTTTAATCTCTACTCCTTGCTCGATGAATTGAAAGCTCTTTAAAACACTGGCAGTCTTTTCATCTGGCAACACCAACTGAAACAACTCTTTAGCAGTAAAAGCAGCTGAATTGCTGACT
>NZ_NCFJ01000552.1:0-1589 GCF_002281105.1 Polynucleobacter sp. 35-46-11 | reverse complement strand
TCGTTATGGCAGCATCAAGTTCATTAGTAGCAAAGATGCAAAAGCCTTATTAAACATGTCACAAGAATTAATGCAATCCAATCTGAGTCAACATGCTCTCGAATGGCAATTGGAGCTCAGCTTTAAATGAGTTCGATTTTTAGCCGCATGAATGCATTACTGCCATTCAATAAGACTGAGCGCATCATTCTTGCCATTGTCATTGCCCTACATCTACTCTTCTTAATTGGCTTTCAGAGCGGTATGAAACCAGATCACGATAATGACCTAGACGAGTCGAGGGTCATGGCCAATCTGGTTAGCCCAGAGGCAGCGCAAACACCCCCGGCGCCACCACCTGCAGCTCCTCCTCCCAAGCTAAAGCAAGAGCAAAAGAAGGTTGTCAAGGAAAAAGTAACGCAGACACCCGCGCCCACTAAGGCCCAACAATCTGCTGAAACTCCACCAACGCCTCAGCAGCCTAGTAGTGAAGCACAAACACAAAGTGCTGCAGTTGCCCCTTCCACTAGCTCCGGAGCCAGCGGTACACCTATTCAGACTGACATTGGTAAACTGATAGTTGTATATCAGCCTGATGCGGATGCTTACTACCCCTCCTTCTCTAAACGCTCTGGGGAGCAAGGTGAAGTCGTTGTAAAGCTCATTATTGACGAGAGCGGAAGTGTTGAGGAAGTCGCATTAATGCGATCAAGTTCTTTTCCACGTCTTGATCGAGCAGCAACTGAAATTGGCAAACGTTATCGCTTTAAACCATATGTAGTAAACGGCTCACCCACCAGAATTTCTACTAACCTATTAATTAAATTTAATTTAAAGAATTAAACAATATGAACACACCATTTGGCTTAGCTAATTTATGGCTTGAAGGCGATGCTGTCACTCGCTTTGTTGCGCTGGCACTATTGACCTGCTCTATCGTAACTTGGGTCATCCTGCTATCACGCATTTGGGATTTGAGAAGATTACGCAAACTCACAGTAGAGCTCGATCAATTTTGGAAGGCGACCTCCTATGACCAAGGATTAAATGCATTTACCAATCAGGCTAATAATCCCTTTTACCAAATCGCCAAATCCGCGAATACTGCCTCTGTTCACCACCAGAGCCAATCTAGTAATCACCGTGAACTCCTGCAAACCTTGAACTATTCTGAATGGATGGCAAGAAGCATTAAGAATAGTATCGACAGTGTTGCCGCTAGCCTGCAGAAGGGGTTAACCTTTCTCGGATCAACTGGTGCCACCACACCATTTATTGGTCTATTTGGAACCGTATGGGGCATCTACCATGCCCTTATCGCCATCAGTAGCTCTGGCAATGCGCAGATTGATCAGGTGGCCGGCCCTATTGGTGAAGCGCTCATCATGACTGCGCTTGGCTTAGCTGTGGCGATTCCAGCAGTTCTCGGCTTTAATGCACTAAACAGAGCTAATAAATTATTTGTTGCAGACCTCAATCGTTTCGGCAATGACTTACTGGCATATTTTGTTACTGGTGCGCGAGTAAAGTCTGGAGAATAAGAATGTCTTTTAACCTACAAGACAATCAAAGTGATGATGCCATCATGGCAGAAATCAACATGACTCCCA
>NZ_NCFJ01000073.1:0-9321 GCF_002281105.1 Polynucleobacter sp. 35-46-11 | reverse complement strand
AGGGTAGGGTTACTTTTTCTTACTAGCTTTGCTTGCAGTCTTGCTACTTGCTTTAATTGTTTTCTCAACTGAGCTGTTAGCGCTATTCAGATTGGTTTGAGCAACTTCAACTGCATGTTTGACAGCTTTTTGGCTAGTTTCAAATACGTTATTAGCAGAGGCAATGGCTTGTTTGATGGCGACAACAGCAGCCTCAGATCCTGCTGGCGCATTCTTAGTCCAATCCTCAACCAATGCATTAATCTTTAACTGTCCAGCTTGAAACTCTTTCTCGGCAGACTTTGTAAAGCTTGCTTGAGTTTCATGGGCTAATTCATACAAATGACGGCTATAAGCCATGATTTTTTCAGCCATCGGCTGAACTGCCTCGGCTTGATGGGCGAGGAGTTGTTGAATATCTTTTACTTCTAATGCTTTTTTGGCGCTGCTCATACTGTCGCCTAAGCTTTGTTTGGCAATATGCATATTGAGCTCAACTAGTTTTTCAATGCTCTGAAGTGCTTGATTAGTTAGTCCACTCAAAGTTTCTAGATTGGCTTTTTGTGCTGCTGCAATTTGTTCTGGCGTTAGATTCATTTCTTCCCTTTCCTGTGGGCCTGATTCATTTCTTCACTATGAGCTTTATCTCAATATTGTCAATTCATTTAGCTATCATTTTATCGTATTCATGGTGCGCTGCAATATTAAGGGGAGTGCTGTCAGCCATATGGGACTAGTTATTTATAAATGAGCCTAAAATCATCAATTGAATAAAAAAAATCGCGTATTTTCAATAAGTTAAACATGAGTTTGAAGCTAGATAACCTAATTGCACCACTCTTCGTGTTGATCTGGAGTACGGGTTTTGTGATTGCGCGTCTAGCGATGCCTTATGTTGAGCCTGCCACATTTCTATTTTGGCGCTTCATGGGTGTCTTAATGGCCATGGCATGCCTGAGTTTGGTCTGGAGAATCAGCTGGCCAAGCTGGCATCAAATGAAGCACATTGCCATCGCTGGGGTATTGCTACAGTTTGGCTATCTTTTAGGTGTTTGGTTCGCCGTACGTTTGGGTATGGCTGCAGGCTTGGTTGCAATAATTGTCGGTCTCCAACCAATTCTGACTGCATGGTTTGCGGCTTGGATTTCTGAAAAGGTGACGGGACGTCAGTGGGTTGGATTGTGTTTTGGGTTTGCTGGTGTGGCTCTGGTGGTGGCCGAAAAAATTGGCTTTACTCAAATCCCATTATTAAGCTACGTTCTTGCTTTCGCTGCTTTACTTGCTATTACATTCGGCACTCTGTATCAGAAGAAATTTTGCCCAGTCTTTGATCTTCGCGCTGGGTCATCAATTCAGTTTGGCGTATCAGCAGTTCTTTGCTTTATCTGTATGTATTACTTTGAGTCTGGAGTCATGGTTTGGAATGCTTCGGTTATTGGCGCTTTGCTATGGGCAATTTTCCCTTTATCAATCGGATCAATTAGCCTGCTATTCATGATGATTCGCAAGGGGGCAGCAACCAAGGTAACCAGCCTCTTATACCTAACACCACCAACTACTGCAGTAATGGCCTGGTTTTTATTTGATGAGCCTTTCACACTTATGATGGCAGGTGGCCTTATATTGACCATGACTGGAGTCATATTGGTTAATCGAGGGCAAGCAAAGGCAGTTGCTACGATTGCAGAGTAAGAGTGCCTCACAAGAGAGTTTTCTAGTCAATGCAGGCAATAATGGCTGTAGAGAAGAAAAAGTTATTTATCATTCAGTATGTTAAAAGTTTTGGAAGGTTATTTGGGATGCACTTGAAACGATTTTGGCTTATTGCGTTTATTGGGCTAATGTCATTTGGCCTAATTACTTCCTTTCAGGCAAGTGCAAGCAATAATGACCCCAAGGCTTCGAAGACATCCAAGGCACCGCCCAAATCGGCTGCAAAGAAGCAAGTGAAATCGTCTAAGAAGCCCAAAACAGTTCGGACCACGGTGACCCGTTCAAGCGAGCCTGTGGTGGCAGGAAGACCTTCATTTGCAACTGCCTTAGGGTTACGCGGTCAACATGATGACCTTAATCTGAAGTCCAGTGTTGCGATGGTCGTTAATCAAGATACCAAAGAGGTTTATTTTGAAAAAAACTCCTCGGTAAGTCTACCGATCGCATCCATCACTAAACTGATGACTGCAATGGTGGTGCTCGACTCTAAATTGCCAATGGATGAGACACTCGTCATTAACTCAGATGATGTGAATATATATAGAAACTCCCGTCTTGCTGGTGGTACGGTCTTAACAAGAGAAGAGGCTCTATTATTGTCCTTGATGGCATCTGAAAATCGGGCAGCATATACTCTCGGTAGAAATTACCCAGGCGGTATACCAGCCTTTATCGATGCCATGAATCTTAAGGCTAGAGAAATTGGGATGACACATTCTTTTTTTGCTGATCCCACCGGCCTTAAGAGTGAGAACGTAGCTTCAGCTGAAGATCTCGCCCGCATGTTGAGTGCAGCTTACCAATATAAAGTGATTCGTGAGTTTTCTACTTGGCCGGATCTCACTATGGTGATTGCAAAGCGTCCACAGAAATTCTTGAACACCAATCGTTTGGTGCGTGCTGGCGATATGAATATTGGCCTACAAAAAACAGGTTTCATTAATGCAGCAGGAAGGTGTTTAGTAATGCAAGCCAGAGTGAACAACACACCCTTGCTACTAGTTTTCTTAGACTCGGTTGGTACGCAATCGCGTTTTGCTGATGCAGTGAGGGTTCGGGATTGGTATGAGCATATGCCCTCAGGTGAACCTCAAGCTATTCGTCGCTTAATGTAAATCAAATTCGAAGCGTGTTTGATTCTCAGTAATTATTTTCGTTAACTTTGGGTTTGTAGCCCATTCCTTTGGAAATCTGCAGGGCTGTGTCTTGCAAGAGCTTTAACCAGTCAGACTGAATGCGATCAGTAGGGGAGCTTAACGAAAGTCCTGCGACTAACTTGCCACTGTCATCATAAATCTCAGCTGCAACGCAACTTACGCCTAACTCTAATTCTTCATTGTCGCTTGCATGTCCTAATTTGCGCACTTGATTTAGTTCTAAATCCAGTTTACTTAACTCCGTAATGCTATTTCTGGTGTGCCCCGCTAAACCTGTACGCGTGACATAGGCGCGTACTTGATTCGGATCATCGCTCGCCAAAAATAATTTCCCAACCGATGTGAGGTGAAGTGGTGCACGCCCACCAATGGCGCGGACTACTTGCATGCCAGAGCGCTCGCTATAGGCCCTATCAATGTAGACAATCTCATCACCTTGTCTAACTGAGAGATTAATGGTCTCACCTGTAAGCTTATGTAGAGCACGCATTGGTGCTTGAGCAGCCTCGCGGACAGATAAACGCGCCTTAACGAGGTTGCCAAGCTCAAGCAGCTTAAGGCCTAGCCTGTAAGTCCCACCGTCTCCGCGCTCAACTAATCGGCAGGCTACTAAGTCATTGAGGATGCGGTGCGCGGTGGAAGGGTGTAGATCAGTCTCTTCAGCTAGATTTTTAAGGCTGCTGGACTCTTCATGATTGGCTAGGGCATCAAGAAGATTCATCATGCGCTCAACCACCTGGATTGCGGTTTTACCAGCCTCGCCAGGTGCTTTTGACACTTTTTCGGTTTTGCTCGTACTCATGTTGTCAATTGTAGCGATTTTTGCTGAAATTGCACAATATGAAACGCAGATTGCCTATCTAAACCCAATTCCAGGGGCTAGCTAATCACTTTTTTAGAGCAGCTGCGCACTCACTAATGAGTTTTGGGCCACGGTAAATCAGCCCACTATAGATCTGCACAAGGCTCGCACCTGCCTCAACTTTTTCTAGTGCATCCTGGCCCGAGAGAATGCCACCAACACCAATAATCGGAATGACATCACCCAAATATTGTTTGAGGTTTTTTACTACTTCTGTAGAGGCATTTCGAACTGGTGCACCGGAGAGGCCACCAAGCTCTTCTCCAAACTCGAGCCCTTTCACTGCATCGCGCGCAATCGTTGTATTCGTTGCGATAACGGCATCAATTTTAAATTCCAGCAAGAGATCAGCGATGAGTTTGATATCGCTTTGATCTAAGTCCGGTGCAATTTTTAAAAAGAGGGGCTTGCGAACACCGTACTGATCACTTAGAGCTTCGCGTGCTACGTGCAGGGAGTTAAGGAGAGAGCGCAGCATATCTTCACCCTGAAGTGCGCGTAAGTTCTGGGTGTTAGGAGAGGAGATATTGACGGTAATATATGAAGCAAGGTCATAAACCGCTTCCATAGCAGTGATGTAATCACTCGCAGCATTCTCTATTGGAGTGCTTACATTCTTGCCAATGTTTAGTCCAACAATGCCACCATTTTGCCAATATGCAGACTCTCGTACACGCTTGACGCATGCATCGACACCATCGTTATTAAAGCCCATACGATTGATGATGGCTTGTGCTTCAGGCAAGCGAAACATGCGGGGCTTTGGATTGCCGGGTTGTGGTTTGGGTGTGACGGTTCCAATCTCTAAGAATCCAAAACCTAAAGAGCCTAGCGCATCAATATGCTTGCCATCTTTGTCGAGGCCTGCAGCAAGCCCCACGGGATTTGGAAAAGTGATGCCACAAAATGTGCGTGGATCCGGATCAGGTTGATTAACTAGACAACGCAATAAACCCCAACGTTGCGCTCGATCTAAATTGCTAAGGGTGACATTGTGAGCTTGCTCTGGATCTAAAGAAAAAAGCCAGGGGCGTAAAAGGGGGTAGCTATCGATCATGGGTAGATATTATGGCCCAATGATTGGCTGCCAATGATCATTGATTAGACCCTCAATAGGCTGAAATTTAGCCTTATAGGACATTTTTTCACTATCCTTTATGTAGTAGCCCAGGTAAAGATAGGGAAGCTCTAAGTTCAAAGCCTGTTGAACCTGCCAGAGGATGCTAAAGCTTCCATAGCTTGCTGATAGATTACTGGTGTCGTAGAAGGTATAAACAGAAGAGATGCCTTGATCTAGGATATCAATCATGCTGACCATGCGTAGACGACCAGGTTCGTTATCTTCTGGACCATCCCGAAATTCAACGATTCTAGAATTCACTCGACTTTGCAGTAGAAATTGCATGTACTGATCTTGGCTCTCTTCAGTGCTGTGACCCATGTCGCCATCAGCATGACGTTCATTTTGGTAGTTGTTATATAGGTCAAGGTGCTCTTCTTGGTATCCCAAGTTCAGAATGCGAATCTCCAGTCCAGCATGTTTTTTCAATGTGCGTTTTTGACTGCGATTGGGTTTGAAGTGTTTGACCGGAATGCGGGTAGCGGTGCAAGCATTGCATTCATCGCAATAGGGTCGATAGGTATATAAACCGCTTCTACGAAATCCCGCGTTGACCAGTTCACTATACAAATCAGCATGTATTAAGTGCGATGGGGTCGCCACCTGTGAGCGAGCAGTTCTACCAGGCAGATAGCTGCAGGGGTAGGGTGCCGTTGCATAAAACTGCAGCTCGGTTAAAGGGAGCTCTTTTAATTGTGTCATAGCCAGTGACGCAGCATTTCTTTATCAAATTTCCAAGGAATCTCTATATTAGTTTGCTTTAGAGTAATTTGCAGATGGGCTAAAAATTGGTCGCGAGAAATTGGTGCCGCGCCTAGCGAATCAAGATGGGCAGTCTCCTGCTGACAATCAATCATTTCCACCTGATGTTGCTCGCACCAGGCTGTGAGAGCTGCTAAGGCAATTTTTGAAGCATCGGCTTGGTGGCTAAACATAGATTCTCCGAATACCATCCCACCAAAAGCAACACAATACAGACCGCCGATCAGGCGACCATCCTCCATTACAGCAATGCTGTGGGCGTGACCTTGTTCATGAAGGCCAGTGTAAGCGTCCATGATTTCATGGGTGATCCAAGTTCCATCCTGATCTTTTCTACTCGCAGTTGCGCAGGAGCGAACGACTGCTCCAAAATCATGATCAACCCAGATATCTTTTCTGACATCTGCTAAAAAATGACGTATGGTTTTTTTTAAAGAGTCATGACATTTAAAGTGAGTGGGCTTTAATACCATTCGGGGATTAGGCGACCACCAGAGCACGGGTTGGTTGTCTGAGTACCATGGAAAAATTCCCATCTGATAGGCGCGTTCCAGTTGCCCTGGATAAATTCGCTCACTGACTGCAATTAAACCTGGCACTGTTGGATCAGGGTCTGGGCAATTCAGTGGATTCGGAAATTCATCCTGAGACCCTAGCCAGTTGATATTGCTCATAAACTTGCTGCGTCTAGATCTTTTCTGTTGGAAGAATATCTCTACTGCGCACGCTAAACTCTTTACTTGTATCAAACACCCCCGCAGCACGATCAGCAAAGAACCACTCTAGAGTCTGCTTGACTGTTGGAAAGGCGATATCACTCCAGGGGATATCTTTTTCATCAAATAGTGCAACCTCTAGACTTTCTTCTCCAGCATGAAAGTCTGGTGAACTCATGGTGGCGAGATAAAAAAGATGTACTTGCTCTGCATGCGGCACATTGAGCAGTGAATAAAGTGGGCCAATTTGAACAATCGCGCCAGCCTCCTCTTGTGTCTCTCGGGCTGCACCGGTTGTAGTGCTTTCTCCTAGCTCCATAAAGCCAGCTGGCAGGGTCCAAAAGCCATGTCTTGGTTCAATTGCGCGACGACACAATAAAATTTGATCGCGATAGACTGGAATAGAGCCCACTACATTGCGGGGGTTGAAATAATGAATGACGCCGCAAGAGTCGCATACATGACGCTCCCGTGAATCATCTGCAGGAATCTTGATGCTAATTGGTGATGCGCATTGAGAGCAAAACTTCATGCAGGCTTTCTAAAAATGGGCGGAAATATGACCGCGTAAGGCGTTGCTAAGCATAATCTCTTTTGCATTGAGAACATCCTCAATAGTCAGGTTAGCTTCATGGGCATTCCATTCTGGATTATTTAAGATGATTGATCTCATCACTCCTGGTAGAAGACCTGCAGAGACTGGGGGTGTAAGCCAGCGACTTCCTGACTTAATAAAAATACTGCTTCTTCCCCCTTCGGTCACAAAACCATTTTCATTAATAAATAAGGCATCAAAGCCACCAAGATCCTCAGCTAATTTCCAGGCTTGGTCATAGATATTTCGACTGTTGACTTTATGTCTTAATAAGATGTTGCCTGAGTGAAGGGTGGCTTTACTGGGATCGGGAAGAATGTCACTCGCCCAAAAGATCTTTACTGGACCTTGTAGAGACTGAATTGGGGTGGCTTGGCAGCTTAGATTACCAACAGAGTTCAAATCTACTCGCAATCGATAGTCAGCATCATTACTACAGTTAGCGCAAACATCCTCAATGGATTTGAGGATGTTGCTTACATTGCAAGGTATAACTAGTGCCAGCGCTGAATCAGCCAAACGCTTCAAGTGGAGCTGTAAATGTTGAGGTTTAGCTTGGTGAACTAAGATTGTTTCAAATAATCCTATTTCGCTTGGCATCTCACTCAAGAAGGCTGCCTTAATTTCGCATTCTTCCCACTCTTGTTTGGCTTCCGAATCAATCGTAATGCCGGCGCCGATACCCAAAGTAAAAGGTGAGGCTAAGGTCTTTGGGTTCCGATCAATTTCCAGTGTGCGAATGGGGACGCTAAATGCAAAGTCACCATCAGGATCTATCCAACCAAGAGCCCCGCAATAGTAGCCGCGATCTTGACACTCTAATTCTTGGATGATCTCCATACTGCGTTTCTTGGGTGCACCTGTAACGGAGCCACAAGGAAAGGCTGCGTTCATGATATCCCGTAATTCAATGCCAGGTTTAACCTGAGCCTGAACCGTTGATGTCATTTGCAATACATCACCGTACCTGGCAACTTCAAAAAGTTGAGGAACACTGACTGTTCCCGGCAAGGCAAGACGACTTAGATCGTTGCGCAGTAAATCGACGATCATGACATTCTCTGCCTGATTTTTGGCATCTGCTGACAAGTGCTCCGCTGAATCACTCAATGCACTTGCAGTGCCTTTCATAGGCATAGCCTTCAGAGTGTTGCCTTGTTTTTGAATAAATAATTCGGGAGACTGGGAAAGAACATAGTTTGAGTCACTTTTAATAAATGCCCCAAATCTTCCCGGCTGGCGATTTCTTAATCGTGCATACAGTGCGAGAGGGTCACCATAGGCCTCCCCCGTAATTCTAAAGGTGTGATTAATTTGATACGCATCACCACTACGAATGTATTCTTGAATCGCCTCAATATCAGACTTGAACTTCTCTTCATTAATAGAAACATGAAGATTGCTAACCCCCGCAACTTGAGAGTCGGAATCAAGTATCTCAACTCTTCCCTTAATGAATGCATCGACATCCTGCTTGCTTAGGCTCTCATAGGATCTAAATGACCATGCCTGAACCAGTGGATGTTGACGCTTTACGTCATCTCGGCGCCGTTCAATTTTATGAAGATATAGACCGAATTCATAAGCAAATGCTGCGACAACATATTCACCGCGAGTCAATGCTGCATTGATGCTCCGCAGACATTCATCTACTGCGGTGATTGTGTCTGAAGGACTGGGCTGGGGATGGACAGTCCAGCAATGCAGCGCCTGTTCATAAAGGCGGCTGCTCAGCTCAGTCTGAGTACTTTGAGCGTCATCTAGCAATATCATGCTATTGACCTTCAGGGCTCTAGCAAGAGGTGAAAATTACTTCAATACAGTCGCTGATTCAATCGTGACAGTCTTACTAGGTACATCCGCCATACGACCCATTTTCGGTGCAGATGCAAGCATGGTGGGAATCTTGCGAATGGCATCTATGGTTTGAGTTCCTGAAATGACTTTGCCAAATACTGTGTAGCCATTGCCCATCGCGTTTGGATAATTCAGACCTTCATTATCTTTAACGTTGATAAAGAACTGAGCTGTAGCAGAATCAGGATCTGAAGTGCGCGCCATGGCAATCGTATAAGTTTGGTTCTTAAGGCCATTTTGAGCTTCTGAAACTACCGGCGCATTGGTTGGTTTTTGAACTAGGTCAGGAGTAAAGCCGCCACCTTGAATCATGAAGCCGTCAATCACGCGGTGAAAAATGGTGCCGTTATAAAAACCGCTATTTACATAGTTTAAAAAATTGGTTGTGGTCTTCGGTGCCTTGACAGAGTCCAACTCAACAACAAAGTTACCCATGGTGGTTTTGAATTCGACCTTAGGCCCTGCAAAGCTTGCAGCGCTAGCAATCAGGCTGGTGACAATGAATAGAGAAGCAATTATTTTGCGCATAGTAGAAGGTCCTTAAAAATCGAATAAAAAAA
>NZ_NCFJ01000551.1:0-1591 GCF_002281105.1 Polynucleobacter sp. 35-46-11 | reverse complement strand
ACCCCGTCAATCTTCTAGAGACCTCATTCCCGATGCGGGGAGACCTACCGAAGCGTGAGCCTCAATGGGTTGCTCAGTGGCAGAAAAATAAACTCTACGAAAAGATTCGTACAGCACATGCCAATCAACCAAAATTTATTTTGCATGATGGTCCTCCCTATGCAAACGGTGATATTCATATTGGTCACGCAGTAAATAAGATCCTCAAGGACATGATCGTGAAGTCTCGCTGGTTAATGGGCTTCGACTCTGCATACGTCCCAGGCTGGGATTGCCATGGCATGCCGATTGAGATTCAGATTGAAAAAGAGTTTGGTAAAAATTTACCGACTGCCGAAGTTCAATCGAAGGCCCGTGCTTACGCCAAGGTACAAGTGGATAAGCAGAAAAAAGATTTTGAACGTTTGGGTGTTTTGGGTGATTGGAACAACCCCTACCTCACCATGAACTACCGCAATGAGGCCGATGAAATTCGTGCACTTGGGAAGATCTGGGAAAAGGGTTATGTCTTCCGTGGTCTCAAGCCAGTGAACTGGTGCTTTGACTGCGGCTCTGCACTAGCTGAAGCTGAAGTGGAATACCAAGATAAGACTGATCCAACGGTAGATGTTGGCTTTGCTTTTGATGATGCACAGCGTCCACAGCTTGCAAAAGTGTTTGGCCTACCTGAGATTCCAGCCAAGCCTGGAATGATTGTGATTTGGACCACAACACCTTGGACCATCCCATCTAACCAAGCCTTGAATGTTCACCCGGAACTTACTTACGCCTTAGTCGATACAGGCGATAAGCTGCTCATCTTGGCAAAGGATCGCGTAGAAACTTGCCTCGAAGATTTTGGCCTTGAAGGTAAAGTCATGGCAACTTGTTTAGGTAGTCAATTAGCCAACATCTCGTTCTGGCATCCGCTCGCTCCATTGCATGAGGGATACAAACGCCTCTCACCAATCTACCCAGCTGAATACGTCACACTCGATACTGGTACTGGTGTTGTGCACTCTGCACCAGCTTATGGTGAGGAAGACTTTAAATCATGCAAAGCAAATAAATTAGCGGATAAAGATATCTTGAACCCAGTCATGGGTAACGGTGTGTATGCCTCTTGGTTGCCACTCTTTGCTAATGAATACATTTGGAAAGCAAATCCGAAGATTGTGGAAGCCATGCGTGAAGCAGGCAGCCTCTTGCGAGATAAAACCTATACCCACTCTTACATGCACTGCTGGCGTCACAAGTCGCCGATTATTTATCGTGCAACCTCGCAGTGGTTTGCAAGCATGGATAAGAAACCATCTGATGGCAAAGCAAGTTTGCGAGAGGCAGCATTAACTGGCATTGAAAATACTGAGTTCTTCCCGGCTTGGGGTAAGCAGCGCCTCAAGAGCATGATTGCCAACCGTCCAGACTGGACCTTGTCACGTCAGCGTCAATGGGGCGTACCTATGGCTTTCTTTGTTCATAAAGAAAGTGGTGAGCCACATCCACGTACGGTTGAATTACTCGAAGAGATTGCAAAGCGAGTTGAAAAAGAAGGTATTGAAGCTTGGCAAAAACTTGAGGTGGCTGAACTGCTTGGTGAAGAAGCGGCTCA
>NZ_NCFJ01000550.1:0-1592 GCF_002281105.1 Polynucleobacter sp. 35-46-11 | reverse complement strand
AGCCAAACATGCTGTGATTGAAACTCTTAACCGATTGATTGCTTTTCAAGGTTTGCTGTTTGAGGATTTAGCAGGGTTGTTAGAGTCGGGATATAACCGTAAGATCTTTGTTATGACTGATGGCAGCCAACCTTATAGCCTAAATGGCACTTTTGAGCGATTACTAAGAGACTGTAATTTGCTTAAAGATGTAGCGGGGCGCAATCGCAGTCTGTATAGTCTGCGCCATACCTATGCCACATTTGCTCTAGCTGAAGGGGTTGATATACACACCCTAGCTAGGCAAATGGGTACTTCTACTTTAATGATTGAGCGACATTACTCAAAACTCACCCCAATGATGGCGGCAGCAAAGTTGGCTTAAATCTCAAACTTCCCGATATGTAATTCCTCGCATAAAAGACTTTCAATATCCGCCCTTAGCTCAATCTGCTTTTGCCCATCAATAATGTCTGAAATGAGTTGAGGAAAATCGTCATTTGATATGTGCATGGAATCGGATAATGCTTGATAACGATCTCTGGATTTGGTGTAGTAGTAAAGCGCCTCGTTAAATAAGGCTTCCATTTCATGAAGATCAAGTAAGGCGCTTAGAGCTGCGCGAATGCATAAAGCTGAATTCTTGTTGATGAGCCAGTAGATAGAGCAATCCTTATCTGCCAGGCTAGTAGCAATAAATTCGACATGCTTTAGATTGCCGATGACCATATAGGAGCGATTTGGACCTGTAAAGTTGAGATATCCATCTAGTAGTTTGATGGCATCAAGCTCAGAATCAATTGTCCCAATTGGTTTTGAATACCCGCATATATAGATCTTCTGTGAAGATGAGCTGATCTTCTGAAAGTATTCTTGATCTATGCCATGGTCCGGGGCGTCAAAAACAAAGACTGTTCTAGGGTAGCGCATATCAATTCCTTTATAAGTACTAGCCGCGAGGGCTAGTACTGGTTTGGTGGTCAAGCAGCCATCAAGGGGTTAATGGGTTCTGGGGTAGGTGCCAGCTCAATAATTCCGCCAGGATTATTCGGTGGGTTACGAACAGATCTAACAAAGTCCTCAAGACGCTCTAAGAGCTTTCTATTGCTGGAGCTCACTTGCAGTTGCGTAGTGAGAATCTTGAGTAATTGATCATCTGGCAGAGCAATACCTTCTTGTTGCAAAATCCACTGTGCTCGGGAAAGCCAGTCTTTTGCTGTTACTGGAGGCACAGCCAAGCAATTACTACGATCACGCAAAGCGATATCCACTTGGTCGATGTAGTTCGTTGTAAAGATGAACTGGGTATGACCGATCATGTCATCGATTACATCTCTAAAAGCTATTGCTGCTTTAGGAGTGAAGTTAATCTCATTGGAAATGATGTAGTTACGTTTTTGATCATTGGTAGTAAATAGCTTGTAAAACATGGGTGGACCCCCAAAGACTTCAGTAACATCAGTGACCGAGCTAAATTCAACTGCTTTTAGGCGGGTAACTTCTGCTTTCTTGCCTTCGATGGCATCAGGTAATAAATTGGCAATGGTAGTTTTGCCAGTACCAACCCCGCCGTGAAGGATGAGGGGTTTTAAGTCCCGATCATTGATGTAGTC
>NZ_NCFJ01000549.1:0-1595 GCF_002281105.1 Polynucleobacter sp. 35-46-11 | reverse complement strand
GCAGTGGTGTCCAAAGCAACAATCTTTCCTTGCTTGAGCATAGCAATGCGCTGGCAAAGTGCCTCAGCCTCTTCAAGGTAATGGGTTGTTAAGACAATCGTGTGGCCATCTTGATTTAAGCGACTAATAAATTGCCAAAGAGATTGGCGTAGCTCTACGTCAACACCAGCTGTTGGTTCATCCAAAATAATCACAGGCGGCCGGTGTACCAAAGCCTGCGCAACCAATACTCGACGCTTCATACCACCAGATAGAGAGCGCATATTGCTGTCAGCCTTATTGGTGAGATCCAAGTTCGCCATGATCTCGTCAATCCAGGCATCGTTATGACGAATGCCAAAATAGCCAGACTGAAATTGCAGCGTCTCTCTAACAGTAAAGAAGGGGTCGAATACTAACTCCTGCGGTACGACTCCCAGCATACGACGTGCGTCACGAAACTGACTCTGAACATCCGCACCCATGATTTCAGCATGGCCACGATCAGCAGTGACTAACCCAGCAAGAATGGAAATGAGCGTTGTCTTACCAGCACCATTGGGACCAAGCAAGCCAAAAAACTCACCTTGATCTATTGATAAGGAAACATCATCGAGCGCTTGTAGGGCGCCATAATTTTTTGATACGTTCTTTATCGATATTGCTGCATGCATGCTATGACAAACCTAGCAACTCAGCAACGCCATATACGCCAGCCAACACGGTTAACTTTTTCGGTGCATTTTGTATAGAAATCTGCTGACCCCCGGCTTGCAATTTTTTCTGCCATGCCAACAACACTGTTAGCACAGTAGAGTCAAAATCCTTGAGATTGATGCAATCTATATTTCTTAATGTCGCAAGATTTAACAGGCCATCCTTTTCTAACTGCAAAACATTATTCTGCGTCACTGAGGTGGGCAATAAAAATGGCATCTGCTATTTATCTTTGATTGATCTTGTGAGCTTTTTAGTTTGCTGGCTTTGCAGCAGCAAGCTGCTTATTGCGATCCTGCAAGAACTTCACCAAACCTTCCACACCATTCTGGCTAATCTGATTAGCGAATTGATTGCGATAAGCCTCTACCAACCAAACACCCATGATATTCATGTCATAAACCTTCCATCCATTGGCTGTTTTTTCTAGGCGATAGTCGAGTGGTATGGGGTCACCACGACCAATCACTACAGTCTTCACAATAACCTCTTTATCGTCAGGAGCTGCACGCAAAGGCTTAAATTGAATTGTCTGATCGCGCAACTGACTTAGAGCGCCAGAGTAAGTGCGAATCAGTAAATTCTTAAATTCAGAAATTAATTGAGCCTGCTGCTCTGGGGTGGCTTTTTTCCAATTGGGGCCCATTGCCATTTCAGTAGTACGGCGCATATCGGTATAGGGAACAATTTTCTTATCCACCAAATCTACGATGCGCGGGATATTGCCTTTTTGAATTTCTGGATCAGACTTTACAGAAGCCATTACGTCTGAAACTACCGTCTTGATCAAACCATCTGGCGTTGACTGGTCAACTACTTGCGCAGAAACGCTACCGGCAAACAAAAACAAGCCTGTGAGCAAGGCTGTAAAGTATTTTTGAATGGGTTTTTGGCTTTTC
>NZ_NCFJ01000548.1:0-1603 GCF_002281105.1 Polynucleobacter sp. 35-46-11 | reverse complement strand
AAGCGCTGCTTGCTAACTTATTCTCATTATCTTAAGTAAATCGCCCTCTTGATATCTAACGAAACCGCCTACAACAGCAGCTACTGAAATGCGTTTTGGCTTTGAAGTAACAATGTACGTTATGAACAAATAATTCCTCACCGGAATTTAAAAAGGGAGCTTAGGCTCCCTTTTTTATTGCCATTAATCTTAGCATTTACGCAAAAGCGTTTAACTGTTTGCTTAAGCCCCACGCACCATGGACATGACCTGGGTAACATCCAGTGTACTTGCTTTCTGCTGGATTTGCGGTAAATATTGTGTCTGCAATTGCTTGGCTGGCCCAAGTAGGTTTTGGAATGTATCGCGTAAGATGCCGCTATTCATGACGCGTCCGCCAGCATAGTAGCGTTTTGCAAGTTGTCCGAGGGCATAAGTAGTCGCAAAAGAGAATGCTACACCGGTGGCAGTGCTGCCAACCTTGCCTATTGTTTTACCCGCCATTTTACCTAACAGTCCGCCTAGCAGTTTACGACCGAACTGCTCAAGATACTGAGAGGTTAGACCAACGCCAGCGGCGGCAATAAACTCTTTAATATGACCCGTATCAAGCTCAACACCATGCGCCTTACCTATGCGATACACCATTTTAATCTGCAAGGGGATAATCGCCATGGATGCCCAAGACTGCGGCAATAGCTCCAGCGCACCATTCAGAATCGAATAATTAAGAATAGTTTTATCAAGTTCGGCATCCGATACGTTTGCGACAGCGGCAACCACTTGCTCATTTGGGGTTTTAACCACTGAGGGTTTATCAAGCGAGGAATCGGTCACAGCACTTGCAGGCAATGTAGGATCATCAATCAATTGCGCAAGCTCACCTGCTTCATGCTCTACTTGCTCGGTTTGCTCAGCATCTAGTCCAAGTGCCACTCTTAGCTTATCTAGAAATATTCGTTCAGAAGCTGTTTGTATACCATCTGTATCACACACACAAACAGCCATCTCATAGGCAAGTTGGCGGTGATTATGGTCATCAAGGAGTGCGGTTGCGCTCTTCACACTGACACGTTTAAGCAAGACGTCCTGATACAGTTTTGCGATGTCCTGTGCACCAGTTTCATTGCCTAGCGATTCAGCCAACTGCCGAATTTGCTCACGTTCACGGTCATCTTTTTTACCGTCCGCAAAAGCTGCAAATAAGGCAATAGTAAGAATAGATTTTTGTTGATCGTGGTTCATTATTAAGTTTTATCCTTTTGTGTGTTTGATAACCATGTGAAACCATTTAACAGCAAACTTATGCACTTCATCTAGCAACACATGCTTTAAGCTAGCAATGCAGCCCAAGCCAATCCTACACACCTCAATCTAGTGAATGATTTGAGCAGGTTGTAAATGAACTGCTATACCCGCAAAGCAAGTGCATTAAAAAACTAATTTGAACTTACTGTTACTGTATTTAAATGACATTAAAAACGCTGCCATGTTCCGGACGGGAATTAATACATCAAGGATTTGAAACAACACAAAGGTTGTTAAGGCGGCGTGAGTGAGCAGGCTAGCATAATCTCATAAGCAAATTAAAAACTGGAAAGGTTACCTAGTTTATAAATTTGGT
>NZ_NCFJ01000547.1:0-1608 GCF_002281105.1 Polynucleobacter sp. 35-46-11 | reverse complement strand
GAAGAAATTCGTGATCGTGGGAATATTCCCGTCGTGGTGGGTGGCACGATGTTGTATTGGCGGGCCTGGGCCTATGGCCTCTCTTCTTTGCCACCAGCAGATCCAGAAATTCGCGCCCGTCTCGATGAGCAAGGTAAATTAATTGGCTGGCCTGCGATGCATGCTGAGCTCGCCAAAGTAGACCCCATTACTGCGGCGCGCTTACAACCCAATGACTCTCAACGAGTACAACGTGCTTTAGAGGTTTATGAAATCACGAGCAAACCAATGTCGGAACTGCTGGCAGATGCGCCAAGCGAAGATGGCAGAGAAGGTTCAACTATTCCGGAGTGGATTGACCTCGTTTCGCTAGAGCCCAGCGATCGCTCACGCTTACACCAGAACCTAGAAAAAAGGTTTGATGAAATGCTCATCGGAGGATTGTTAGAAGAGGTTCAGCTACTTAGAAAAAATCCAGACCTGCATGGTGACTTACCTGCGATTCGCTCTGTTGGCTATCGACAAGTCTGGGAGTTCTTGTCCGGAGAAGTTGATCAGGCCGAAATGCGCTACAAGGCACTAGCTGCGACTAGGCAGCTCGGTAAGCGGCAATTAACTTGGTTGCGTGCAATCGCTGGAAGAAAAAAATTTGACCCATTCAACCCAAGTGAGTTGAATGCGGCCCTAGAGCACTGCAAGCAAAGCCTAAGCAAATAGGCTTTAGGCGTATTAAATAACGATGGTTTGTGGTGCACCAGCTGGACGCTCTACAACCTCACCAACCGTCCAAGCATGCAAACCCTCATCCTTGAGAGATTGAATTGCAGCATCTGCCTGATCGGCAGACACAATCACCACCATGCCAATACCGCAGTTAAATACACGCACCATTTCTGCATCAGCCACACCACCCTTCATCTGCAACCAGCGGAAGAGCTCTGGCATTTGCCAGCTATCGCGATGTAATACAGCTTGCGTATTTTCTGGGAGCACACGTGGCACGTTATCCACTAAGCCGCCCCCAGTAATGTGAGCCATTCCCTTTACATTGATCTCATTGATCAACTTCAACAGCTGCTTCACGTAAATTTGCGTAGGGGCCATCACCACATCACCCAATGAACGGCCACCCAAATCATCAGTTGGCTTTGCGCCAGCACGCTCAATAATTTTGCGAACTAAAGAGTAGCCATTGGAATGGGCGCCACTCGAAGCAATTGCCAACACCACATCACCCGGGGCAATCGTTGCACCAGTAATGATTTTGGATTTTTCAACAGCGCCGACAGCAAAGCCAGCTAAGTCATATTCACCTGGAGGATACATACCAGGCATCTCAGCAGTCTCACCACCAATCAATGCGCATCCTGACAATTCACAACCCTTAGCAATGCCACCAACTACGGTGGCAGCTGTGTCGACGGTGAGCTTGCCGCAAGCGAAGTAATCTAGAAAAAAGAGTGGTTCAGCGCCTTGAACCAAAATGTCATTCACGCTCATTGCCACCAAATCCTGGCCGATCGTGTCATGACGATTCCACTCAAAGGCCAATCTGAGCTTTGTACCAACGCCGTCAGTACCCGATACCAATACTGGCTCTTTGTAGCGTTTTGGCACTTCAAACAGGGC
>NZ_NCFJ01000546.1:0-1610 GCF_002281105.1 Polynucleobacter sp. 35-46-11 | reverse complement strand
ATGGCTCGAGGGCGATGCAATTACCCGCTTTGTGGCAATTGCTTTATTAGTCTGCTCAATCGTAACCTGGGTAATTTTGCTATCTCGCTATTGGGACTTGCGTAACCTGCGAAAACTGAAGCCTGAGCTTGATCAATTTTGGCGCGCTACTTCATATGACCAGGGGTTAAATGCCTTCACTAGTCATGTTAGCAACCCTTATTACCAGATTGCTAAAGCCGCCAGTCTTGCCTCTTCCCATCACCAAAGTCAATCCACAAATCATCGTGAGCTTTTGCAAACACTAAACTATTCTGAGTGGATGGCCAGAAGCCTGAAGAACAGCATCGATGGAATTTCAGCCAACCTTCAAAAAGGTCTCACCTTCCTTGGGTCAACAGGAGCAACTTCACCATTTATCGGTTTATTCGGAACTGTATGGGGTATCTATCACGCCTTAATCGCGATCAGCAGCTCAGGCAGCGCACAAATTGATCAAGTTGCTGGTCCTATTGGTGAGGCGCTCATCATGACCGCTCTAGGCCTAGCAGTAGCGATTCCAGCGGTGCTGGGATTCAATGCCATCAATCGTGCCAATAAATTATTGGTCGCTGATCTCAATCGTTTTGGGAATGATCTGCTCGCTTACTTTGTAACTGGCGCCCGCGTGAAGTCCGGAGAATAAATATGTCCTTTAATCTTCAGAACGATTCCGAAGAAAGCGGCATCATGGCCGAAATTAATATGACGCCGATGGTGGACGTCATGTTAGTACTTTTAATTATCTTCATCATCACCTTGCCAGTCATTCAGCAAGCTGTCAAAGTAGAGTTGCCAAAGGCTAATAGCGTTCGCAATGAAGTAAAGCCAGAATCAGTTCAACTCTCGATTGATGCTCAAGGTCAAATATTTTGGAATAGCACACCTATTAATTTAAAAACATTTGATGGCTATGCAGAGAAGGCTGCCCAGAAAGAACCGCAACCAGAAATCAATTTACGCGCAGATAAGTCTGTGAAGTATGAGTATGTTGCACAAGTTTTAGCAGCATCGCGCAGAGCTGGTTTAACTAAGCTTGGATTTGTAACTGAACCGAACTAAGGTTTTTTAGCTGCTGTGCACTGCTCTTGATAAGTCCTAGTACCCTCCCCGAGGGTTGCCGAGAGAATTCCACCTTTTATGGTCTCCGCTTTTCTCAACTGACCAGTGGCGCGATTAATAGCGATCGCTGTAATGACTGAGCCAGCCCCATACTGAACACCGTCAAAGCTTTCTGGTGGAAAGTGCGCCTCCATTGAAATGAGCACCGTGGATTCGGTGACGAGGACATTCTTAATCGTTTGCTTGCCAAACTCGTCCGATTGATCGAGATCTCGATCATCAACAAATACTTTTGCTTTCTCTTTTTTTGAGGCTGGAGTAACTTTTAACTCGTAGGTTTCGGTGTAATTCTTTTCTGAACGCTCACAAGTAAAAAATAGAGAGTCAGCAGCCAAACTGGGGGCGGCATAGAGAAGCAGGAAAAAAATGTGGAAGTATTTCAAGGATGCCTGAAATCAATCGATTGGTGCCCGAGGCCGGAATCGAACCGGCACGACTTTTTTGAGTCGGCAGATTTTAAATCTGCTGTG
>NZ_NCFJ01000545.1:0-1615 GCF_002281105.1 Polynucleobacter sp. 35-46-11 | reverse complement strand
TTTCGAAATCAAATAAGGCGCGCGATGAAATCGCAACAACGAGTTTTCCAGTGAGTGTGTATGACATTTACGAATTACATCTCATTTAAGGAACAGGCGATAAGCGGGATTATTAGTTTCATTCCAGTGTGGGTAACCAAGCGAAGCCAAGAAGTTTTGAAACTTCTTTTGCTCATTTTTGGGAACCTGAAGACCTACTAAGATGCGGCCATAGTCTGCACCATGATTGCGGTAATGAAATAGGCTGATATTCCAATTGGGCGCCATGCTGGTGAGGAACTTCATGAGTGCACCTGGACGCTCTGGAAATTCAAAGCGATAGAGTAGTTCATCCTGAGCAAGAGTAGATCGACCACCCACCATGTGGCGCAGGTGGGACTTTGCTAACTCATCATGTGTCAAATCGATCGTTGCAAATTTTGCTTTGCGAAAATGCTTTGCAATAGTGGTGCTATCAGCAGCCTTTTGAGTGCCAATACCAACAAAAATATGCGCTTCGCTTTGGTCGGCAATACGGTAGTTGAATTCAGTGACATTACGCTTACCAAGTAACTCGCAGAAGCGCTTGAATGAGCCACGCTCTTCTGGAATGGTGACTGCAAAAACGGCTTCGCGGAATTCACCAACATCAGCGCGTTCGGCAACAAAGCGCAGGCGACTGAAATTCATATTCGCACCACAAGCAATTGCTACCAACGTTTTCTTTTTCAGGCGATGCTTCTCGACATACTTCTTCATACCGGCAATGGCTAAAGCGCCAGCCGGCTCCAGAATGCTGCGGGTATCTGTGAAAACATCATTGATGGCAGCGCAGATTTCATCTGTATCAACGGTGATGATGTCATCAACTACGCGTTTGCAGATGCGGAAAGTTTCTTTACCAACGAGTTTGACTGCGGTGCCATCGGAAAAGAGGCCGACATCTTTCATCTCGATGCGCTTATTGGCTTCGAGCGATCTTCTCATTGCATCTGAATCAACCGACTGAACGCCGATCACTTTGGTTTTAGGGCTGACTGCCTTGACGTATTCACCGATGCCTGCAATCAGGCCACCGCCACCGATGGCGACAAAAATGGCATCGATAGGTTCTTGGTGCTGCTGAAAAATTTCTTGGGCAATCGTTCCTTGTCCAGCAATGACATCAGGGTCATCAAAAGGATGGACAAAGGTTAAGCCCCGTTTTTTTTCCAATAATTCAGAGTATTGGAAGGCATCGCTATAGGACTCACCATGCAAGATCACTTCAACCCAAGGCCCGCCGCGTGCCTTAACTGCATCAATTTTGACGCTGGGAGTGGTGAGGGGCATCACGATGACTGCCTTGCACTTCATTTTGGCTGCTGCCAAGGCCACGCCTTGGGCATGATTGCCAGCGGAAGCTGCAATAACCCCCCGTTTTAGGGCTTCTGGGGGTAAATGGGCCATTTTGTTATAGGCGCCACGTAGTTTGAAGGAGAAAACCGGCTGGTTATCCTCTCTTTTGAGTAAAACTTGGTTACCTAAGCGCTTCGTGAGTTCGGGGGCTACTTGGAGCTCTGTTTCCCTGGCCACATCGTAGACTCGGGCCGATAAAATTTTCTTTAAATAGTTCGTTGCCATGCGATGAGCGTAC
>NZ_NCFJ01000544.1:0-1622 GCF_002281105.1 Polynucleobacter sp. 35-46-11 | reverse complement strand
TCCATGAACACGCCATGCATCGTAATTTGGGGCGCACCAATCTTTGTGAGGTAGGTGCGTAGGTGGTCAATTACCTCGGCAGCAGAAATAGTTGTTGTAAAGAGTGGGGTAGAGGATCTTTGGCAGAACAGTTGTAGATCGGCATCAGCTGTTTTCCCATCAGCAACAATCACACAAGGTGGTGTTTTTGAAATTAAGCTAGAGATTTGATCTTGCCTTTGTTTTTGTTCGAGCTGAGCATGGTAATCAACCTCTTGCTCACCAAAAATCTGAATACGGCTTGGGTGAATGAGATTTAAGTGACCTACTAAGTCAGAGCTAGCTGCGGCAGCCTTGACAGCCTCCGAGGGGAATGTACGGTCTGCCCCTTCTAGGCCACCGATCCAAGAAAGCTTTAAGTCAGAGACGTTGTCATCAAAGATCTGTTGGGCAGTAACTCCCTCAAGGAGTAAGGGTTGGGTTGTCAAGCGGAGCCCCAAGTCTGTAATAGCTGGCACACCTTTTCTGGGTTGTCTTCCGTGGCAAGCGATTTTCTAGCATCTGGGTCAGAGAGCAGTTGTGCAATGGAAGACAGAATTTCTAAATGTTGCTGAGTCGCTTTTTCAGGGACGAGCAAAAAAATCAAAATAGAGACAGCCTCACCATCGGGCGCGGCAAATTCAATCGGCTCCTTTAATTTGACGAAGGCAGCAATCGGACTCTTCAGCCCTTTTACACGGCCGTGGGGGATAGCAACGCCGGCACCCAAGGCAGTAGAACCTAAGTCCTCGCGAGCATTTAAGAAGCCAACGATTGCTTCAGATTCAAGACCTGCCTGTTTTGCAAATAGCTGTCCTACAGCCGCAAATGCCTCAGCCCGATTTTTAGAGGGGCTATTCAAGGCAATGCGGTCTAAAGCGAAAAGATCGGTCAGGGCATTCATGTCAATTGATTATAGGTGTCCTGAAGCGAGGCATCACTCAAAATGCTTTTCATGGTGATGGTCTTGAATCTTCTCTTTGTGTTTAACAACTTGACGCTCTAGTTTATCGACCACCGCATCCATAGCGTGGTACAGATCAGCGTTATGCGCTTCAGCATAAAGATCTTTACCTTTTAGGTGAATTGTGATTTCGGCTGCTTGGCGAAGATTTTTTTCTTTAGCGTTATCGACAATCAAAAATGCTGAGGCATCTAGGACGTGATCAAAGTGCTTGCGAATTTTAGCTAACCCGGCTTCGAGGTGGGAACGCATGGCTGGAGTAACTTCAACATGACGACTATTAATTTTCAGATTCATCAGCAGCTCCTATTCATAGCAAAACAAATGCATGCGCAAATAATTACCCGGGGTGCGCAGCAAGCCCCTGTAACGATGTACTTGATTATTTGGAAATGAACTTCATGAACCTCCAGCGTATCAGCGATTTTGCTGAAAACCAAGGGGGCAGATCATGTTTATTTAATAAATATTCGAAAAACCGAAATATCTACATGCGGAAATTTTCGCCTAGATACACTCTTCTAACGGCGTCATTCTCAATGATTTGGTCTGGTTTACCTTCTGCCAGCACGCTACCCTCACTGATGATGTAGGCATGATCGCAAATACCTAAGGTTTCGCGTACGTTATGGTCCGTGAT
>NZ_NCFJ01000543.1:0-1635 GCF_002281105.1 Polynucleobacter sp. 35-46-11 | reverse complement strand
GGCAATAAAAAAGTATTTTTTGTAGAGCAGACGGGGCAGAAGGTTGAAGTTGGTCAGTTCCTCAGGCCGGAGCAAATTAAAAGCCTGATTGCTGAGTTAAGAGCTTATTTGGGTTAATGACAACCATGACTTAAAAAGGGTTCAAGATCCTAGCTCAACAAAATATGGCATTCAATCCGATACTGATTTCAATTCAATATATTTGTTAAATTCAACATGAACGTTAATACCGCTGTTAAAGCCGCACTAAATACTCTGGTTGACATAGCAACCCATTCAACTGGCATCCATCCGGTTACTGGCTTAGAGTTGGCGCAGCGCCAAAAATTATCGATTAGCCGAATCGAGCTTTTGCTCAGCGCATTGCGTGCCGCCGGAATTGTCAAAGGCACAAAGGGTCGGAACGGAGGTTATACGCTTTTACAGGATCCTAGAATGGTCACTATTAAGGATGTTGTGTTGGCCATGAATTACATTAAAAAGCGTAAGGTTGAAGCTTGCGATATTGCAAGTGAGCTCTACCAATCCTTAGAGACTTACATGCTCAGTTGCATGGCGAATATGAATCTCTCCGATGCTATTAAAGATTATGTACCACGATTTAGCGATGCCAAAACTGCACCAGAGCGTCAGACTTTTTCTTATCCAGAATTGAAGGTGAGCAAGCCCTCTAAGGGTGAGGTTCAGAGGGTAATTAAGACACCTTTTAAAAAAGTAGAAGATGTTCCGCTGGGGCCAAATTCCATTTTCAGTTTTGGCGACTACCTACAAAAAGCAGAATCAATATAAGGCTCTAAAATATGAAGGCAATGAACTGGAATGCGCTTAGTAAAATACTTGCATCCTTAGCAATCGCAATAGCGCCATGGGTGGTTTCTGTTGCTGCTGATAGTGCTCCAACTAAATCTGACCCTGCTTGGCTAACCGATGCTCGCGCCAGCATCAAATCTAACAATTACGACCAAGCATTGAAGCAGTTGCAGTCAGCCAATGATGTCGATTCTGCGGATTGGAATAACTTGATGGGATACAGCCTTCGCAAAAAGCAGCCACCTGATTTGGTTTCATCTGAAAAGTATTACCAGGCAGCACTCAAGATTGACCCAAGCCATAGGTCTGCATTGGAATATTACGGTGAGTTGCTCTTGATGAAGAAGGATTTGCCTGGGGCTGAGGCTATGTTGGCTAGACTAGATAAGGCCTGCCTATTTGGTTGTGAGGAGTACAGCGACCTAAAGGCAAGTATTGCGAAGTATCAAGGTAAATAGCAATCCTTTATCCTCCCATGCCACTGTGTGGTGATGGGTGCCTGAAACCCCATTCTAGGTTTTAAAAAAGCCCAGCTTTTCCGATCTCGGTAACTTCTTTAATTTAGCCTCTGCCTTGGAGGCTTCAGATCGATCTGGGTGCTCTTGGGTCGCCAAAAGGGTGACTGGTCTACGAGCCCTTGTATAGCGAGCACCTTCCCCTGAATTATGGGCTGCCAAGCGATGTTCTAGGCGGTTGGTAATCCCAGCGTAATAGCTGCCATCTGAGCACTCTAGGAGGTAAACAAGCCAGGTCAAAATGGGGGTAAATTCGCTTAAAAAGAGGTCTAACAGACTTGAAATTATGAAGAATGCCCCTATATTCTAT
>NZ_NCFJ01000542.1:0-1637 GCF_002281105.1 Polynucleobacter sp. 35-46-11 | reverse complement strand
CTGCAATAAAAAACACTATCGAAAGTTTTTTAAAACCATATCAATCGCACTTGATCATTTTGGGTTATTTAACGATATTTGTGTCTCGATTAATCGTATTGAGGGTTTGACACAAGCCGACCCCAATTTACTATTTGCATTAGGTTGGCTAAAGGCTGAGCGTGAGAGGGTTAAAAGCCTGTGCATGAAAAGCTTGGATAAAGTTATGCAAGAAACACCCGCCTGGAATTCATAAGCGCAGTAACTGTACTGATCGATAGCCCTATTCGGTAGGGCGCTATTCTTGCTTGACTTGATAGCCTGTCATATGTTTGACATCAAAATTCATGATATTAAGCATTCTTCCTACCGGTGCATATTTCATGACTATTCCTCGCATTTCCTTTTTAATTGCATTGCTCATTCTTTTGCTTCAGTCCATCTGGGTTGAGGCAGCTGGAATTTATCCTATTCAGAACGCTACGATATTGTCAGGCTCCTATTTTGATATCAAGATTGAATTTGATAATGAATATAAGTTAGATGATCTAGACATTAGGCTTAATGGTAATCCACTTAAGAATCAAGTTCAGCAACGATTAACATTTATTGCAAACGAATCTAGTCAAGGTAGCTCACTTATTTATCGTGACGTTCAAATATCTAAGCCAGGAAAATATACTTTAGTAGCTAAAGCTGGAAAAGAGATCCTGCAAGTTTCTTGGGATGTTTACGATACTGGACCAAGAAAGGCAAAAAATATCATTCTATTCATCGGCGATGGAATAACGATTGCCAATCGTACTGCCGCACGTGTTTTATCTAAAGGCATTTCCGAAGGTAGATATCAAGGAAAGCTATCCTTTGATGATATGCCCCATATGGCGTTAGTCGGCACCTCCGGTTCAGATTCTTTGATTACGGACTCCGCAAACTCAATGAGTGCTTACACCACCGGCCATAAAACAGCGGTTAATGCTATGGGGGTCTACGTTTCACGAGCTAGTAATAATCTAGAGCATCCAAAAGTAGAAACTATTACTGAGTTAATTAAGCGTAAGACGAGCATGTCAATCGGAATTGTGTCGGATGCAGAGTTGCAGGATGCCACCCCTGGTGCGATGGTTGCACACACACGAAGACGTGCGGATAAGCCTTACATTGCCGAGCAATTACTTGCGAGTGGTGCGGAAGTCATTCTTGGCGGAGGCTCTGCCTATTTTTATCCACAATCGACTAAAGGTTCAAAGCGTAAGGATGAAAATAATCTGATTGATCAATTTAAGCAGGGTGGCTACAAAATTGCATTCACAAAAGATGAGTTACTTAAAGCTGGTAATGCATCAAGCACGAAAAAACTGTTTGGCGTTTTTCACCCCGATAATATGGATGGATCACTAGACCGTTTTTTTCTAAAGAAGAATACTGTTGAACAATATCCAAATCAGCCTGACTTAACGGAGATGACCCAATCGGCTATTAATGTATTGTCAAAAAATCCCAATGGATTTTTTCTGATGGTTGAGGCCGCATTGATTGATAAATTTAACCACCCCTTAGATTGGGAGAGAGCTGCATTTGATACCATCATGCTCAGCAATGCGGTTCAAGTTGCTAAAGATTTTGCGAAGAATAATCCTGACACCTTAATTATTGTT
>NZ_NCFJ01000541.1:0-1640 GCF_002281105.1 Polynucleobacter sp. 35-46-11 | reverse complement strand
CAGGTGATGGCTCAGCCTCCCGGCAAGAAAAATAGTTCAATCTATTTACTCTCCGGTGGTGAAAAGGCCTTAACCGCAATTGCCTTAGTCTTCTCATTGTTCCTTCTCAATCCAGCCCCATTCTGCTTGCTCGATGAGGTTGATGCCCCATTGGATGACGCGAACACCTTGCGTTATGCCCAGATGGTTGCCAAAATGTCTAGTAAGACTCAATTTGTATTCATCTCACATAACAAGATCACTATGGAAATCGCGCATCAGTTGATTGGTGTCACCATGCAAGAGCAGGGCGTATCGCGTATCGTGGCGGTGGATATTTCTTCTGCAGTTTCTATGGTGGAGGCAGCTTAAGTGAATCTAGAGCAACTCATGACAACGCTGGGCTTGTCTGACTTGCAGTTTGCTTTGGCTGTTATTGGCCTATTGATTCTGATTGCAGTAGCTATTCTGAATGTGAAGTACGCTCGTGCACTCCGTAAAGCAAGGGCTGAAGCAGAGGATTACCTTGCTGAGCGTGTTGCACGTGAACCTACTTTTGGATCTGGCTTTGCTGATCCAATTACCGGCGAGCAGCTTGAGCCAACTTTTAAAGAAGTAAGCTTGCCAGTGAAGGCTGACTCGGCCAGCTTTTCTATTGATCCAAGAATTGATTGCGTTATTACTCTTCGCTTCTCTCAGCCGATCACTGGATCAGAAATTCTGAAAGAAATGATTTCTTGGGATGATTTGTCTACACCATCTTCGGCTCGCTGGATGTGTGAAGGTTTAAACGTCGATCTGAATTCTTCTGAGGGGTGGGGCTTGCTTGAGTCGGACTCCTCCTATTCCGAGCTTCAGTTGGCTATTCAGTTAGCAAGTCGTCGTGGACCAATAGGTGTACTAGAGCTGTCTGATTTTTGCTCCAGAGCTCAAGCACTAGCCTTAACGCTAGGTGCCCAAATTGATATGCCAAGTGTTAGTACGATGCTAGAGAAGGCAAAAGATTTAGATGCCATGGCAGCAGAAAGTGATATTCAATTGAGTATCAATGTGCTATTCGATGAAGCGTGTGCTTGGACTAAGCTAGATTCACTCATGAATCAACGTGGGTTCATCTTGTCACGTAGTGGCCGGACTTACGATTACTTTAGTAATCGTGCGCCTATTTTCAGTAGCACTGATCTGAATCCTGGGCAGCCAGTGCAGCAGCTGACTTTGCTCCTAGAATTACCTTTAATTTCGTTTGACGAGAAACCATTCGAGCGCATGCTTTCAGAAGGCCTTGAAATTGCACAGGTCGCTCATGGACGCTTGGTGGATGACAATGGAATCAACCTGTCTGATATCTCAATTCAAAGCATTCGTCAGCATCTTGATGGTTTATATGAAAACCTTGAGAGAAGCGGTGTTCCTGCGGGATCTTCTGCTGCTAGTAGACTTTTTAGCTAGGGAATTGTTTTGTCGTCTTCTAGTCCGACAAATTTAGCGGATCGCTACGCATTTTTACAGTCTGAGTTAGCACGCTTAGAGCATGCCTACTATGTTCTAGATAATCCAATAGTCCCTGATAGCGAATACGATCGTCTTTATCGAGAGTTGATCGATATTGAGGCTGCTCATCCTGAGTGGCTTACTTCTGATTCGCTCTCCCAAAGAGTTGG
>NZ_NCFJ01000072.1:0-9609 GCF_002281105.1 Polynucleobacter sp. 35-46-11 | reverse complement strand
AAAATTAAATATAAGAAATTAAAGACAAGAAATGAACAGCACTGATTTAAGCGTATTAAAAGCCGCCGTGGATTGGCTCAAATCCGGCCATTCGGTTGCGATCGCAACAGTTGTTCAGACATGGGGCTCCGCACCGAGACCTATCGGCTCATGGTTAGCCATTCGGGGTGATGGCCAAGTTACTGGATCGGTTTCTGGAGGATGTGTCGAGGACGACTTGATTCGTCGTGTTCAAACAGAAATTTTGACAAGAGACCTTCCAGAAATGGTGGTCTATGGCATCAGTCAGCAAGAAGCGGCTCGCTTTGGCTTGCCTTGCGGTGGAACACTGCGATTGCTCGTAGAACCAAAACCAGAATTAGCTATTTTAGAAACCATCCTAGCTTCCATCAGTAGTCACCAAATTACGTCCCGCACAGTGGATCTGGTTACTGGCAAATCTACTCTAGAGGCTGGAAATCGTAATGAGGCGTTTATTTGTGATGAGCGATTAATGAAAACGACATATGGTCCTCGTTGGCGCATGGTCATTATTGGCGCAGGACAACTGTCGCTTTATACCGCTGACTTTGCTCTCGCGTCGGACTTTGAGGTGATCGTGATTGACCCACGTGAAGAATATGCAGAAGGTATCAATCGTGACTACATACAATTTATTAAGGGTATGCCAGATGACGTGCTTCTAGAAATTGGTGTCGACTCTCATACGGCTGTTGTTGCCTTGACGCATGACCCCAAACTCGATGACATGGCTTTAATGGAGGCATTGAAGTCCCCTGCTTTTTATGTTGGAGCACTGGGTAGCAGACTCAATACACAGAAGCGGAAGGCTCGCTTATTGGAGTTTGATGTGACGCAGGAACAAGTTGAACGGCTTCATGGGCCAGTTGGCTTATTTATTGGCGCTTTAACACCGCCAGAAATCGCCGTATCGATTTTGGCTGAGGTGATTGCCGTGAAGTACGGCGTGCCAATCCCCAAGAAGGTCTAAGTATTCAATAAAAAAACCCGATCAATTGATAACTGGGTTTTTTAGATTCCACAAGATTCAATGAACCTCTTAATTAGCTTTGAGCTTTCCATCTTTAAGTCTTGGTTCGACAAAGTGACCTTTACGAGCGCGATTACCCGCAAATGACTTCAAGGTTTTGGCATCCAAACTGAGCTCAGTTGGTTTGCCTGCACGTCCAGCGCCTGAATATGTGGCGCCATCAGATCCAACTGCGATGGCAGAAGCTAACTTCTCTTTATCGTCCAAGGCCATCAGAATCACACCTTTGCCGCCAGTTGGTAAACGCTTAAGCTCGTCCAGTGGAAAAACCAACAACTTAGAGCCTTCAGATAGACAGGCAACCAGCTTCATGCCGGCGGTCACTTTAGCTGCACCGAGGGGTGCATCACCGCCAGGAAATTTACTATCGATACCTACGAATGATTTTCCAGCCTTGTTGCGGGTAGTCATATCCGCGACGTTTGCAAGGAAGCCGTTGCCTGATCGGGTGGAAATGAGCACGATATCATCCGGCTGGCCAGCATAGTAGGCAACCATTTGCGATCCTGCAGCTAAGTTCACAAAGCTGGTCAAAGGTGAGCCATCCCCACGTGCGCCCGGTAACTCACTGACAGGTACGGTATAGACCCGGCCATCACTGCCAAAACCTTGCATCACATCTACCGTGCGGCACTCAAATGTTCCATAGAGGGCGTCGCCAGCCTTGAAGCCAAACTGAGTTGCATCATGTTCATGGCCTTGGCGAACGCGCACCCAACCTTTTTGGGACACGATGACCGTTACAGGTTCATCCAATACTTTAGTTTCTGCGACAGCACGCCTGTCTTCTTGAATCAAGGTTCGGCGATCATCACCAAAATCCTTCATATCGGATTCGATTTCTTTGATGATGCGCTTGCGTAAGACAGTATCGCTTTGCAGCAAACCTTCGAGATCATCACGCTCAGACTTGAGTTCTTTCAACTCTTGTTCAATCTTGATGCCTTCTAGGCGAGCCAACTGACGCAAGCGAATATCCAAGATATCCTCTGCTTGGCGATCGCTGAGTTTGAATTCTTTAATAAGATCAGCCTTAGGCTCATCGCTATTGCGAATGATCTTAATGACCTTATCAATATTCAGAAGAACGATTAAGCGCCCTTCCAAAATATGCATCCGGTCTTTGACTTTACCTAGGCGGTGCTGAGTACGACGTGTGACAGTGCCAACTCGGAAAGAAATCCACTCGGCAATAATCTCCTTGAGCCCTTTTTGACGTGGGCGACCATCAGTGCCAATCATCACCAAGTTCATTGGTGCATTGGATTCCAATGAGGTGTGGGCTAGTAATAAGTTTGCAAATTCATTGACATCAATATTTTTGCTCTTAGGCTCAAATACCAAACGTACAGCCGCATCTTTGCTCGACTCGTCACGTACACCATCGAGCACATTCAAGATCGTAGACTTCAGATTGTTCTGCTCAGGGGTTAAGGTCTTCTTACCAACCTTCACCTTTGGATTGGTAATCTCTTCAATCTCTTGCAGCACACGCTGTGATGAAGTGGATGGTGGCAACTCATTGACCACAATTTGCCACTGGCCACGGGCCAACTCTTCGATAGACCAGCGAGCACGGACTTTTAAGCTGCCACGACCGGCTTCATAAATCTGTGCAATCTCTGCTGGAGAAGAAATAATTTGACCGCCGCCTGGATAGTCTGGACCGGGCATGATTTCCAACAACTCTGAAGTGCTCATTTTGGGAGACTTCATTAAAGCAATCGCTGCACTAGCTACTTCACGCAAATTATGCGAAGGAATCTCAGTCGCCATACCAACGGCAATACCGGATGCGCCGTTCAACAGAACAAATGGTAGGCGTGCCGGCAATAACTTCGGCTCCTGGAAAGATCCATCATAGTTCGGCGCAAAGTCCACCGTACCTTCATCAATCTCGCTCAGCAAGAGCCCTGCAATTTTGGTTAAACGGGCCTCGGTGTATCGCATAGCCGCTGCGCCATCACCATCGCGTGAACCAAAGTTACCTTGACCATCAATCAGTGGGTAGCGTAATGAGAAGCTCTGCGCAAGACGCACCAATGCGTCATAAGCAGATTGGTCGCCATGCGGGTGGAATTTACCAAGCACATCACCTACTACTCGAGCACTCTTGACCGGCTTGGCATCGGCACGTAAACCCATCTCACTCATCGAGAAAAGAATGCGACGTTGAACTGGTTTTTGACCGTCAGATACATCCGGTAAAGCACGGCCTTTTACAACGCTAATGGCGTAATCAAGATAAGCGCGTTCTGCATAGACTGCTAGCGTTAGGCTATCTTTGTCATCTTCATTGAGCTCAACTATTTTCGGATCATGTGGATCCTTGGGGCTACCCGTCTGAGTAGCAATAGGCTCGTCTACTTCAACGATATTCATTTCAACTGGCTCGCCTGAGAAAAGATCAGCTTGATCTGCTGGGCCAGTACTGCCTGGAGTTTTTTTAGTTGTCATTAGATATCCGCCTCTACTTCGTTACCGCGCTCTTCCAACCAATCACGACGCGCCCCGGACTCGGACTTACCCATCAACATATCCATTGTTTTAATCGTCTCATCTTCTGTCCACGTGCCCAAGGTCACAGGCAAAAGGCGGCGGGTATCTGGATTCAAAGTGGTATCCCACAGTTGCTCGGCACTCATCTCGCCCAAACCTTTGAAGCGAGAAATCTGCCAAGTTGTTTCTTTAACACCATCCTTGCGTAATTTATCTTCAATTGCTTGAAGTTCATTTGCATCAAGTGCGTATATCTTTTGCGCTGGCTTTTTGCCACGTGCTGGTGCATCCACCCTAAATAATGGTGGTCTTGAAATATGCACATGACCCAACTCAATCAGTTTCGGGAAATGCTTGTAGAACAAGGTGAGTAGTAATACCTGAATATGCGCACCATCTACGTCCGCATCAGACAGAATGCACACTTTGCCGTAACGTAAGTTAGAGAGATCGGGCGTGTCATTGGCACCATGGGGATCAACCCCAATCGCAACAGCAATGTCATGCACTTCATTATTAGCAAACAAGCGATCGCGCTCAGCTTCCCAAGTATTGAGAACCTTGCCTCGCAAAGGCAGAATTGCTTGATATTCCTTGTTACGACCCATCTTGGCTGAGCCACCCGCTGAATCTCCCTCTACGAGGAAAATTTCATTTAAACCAATATCTTGACTCTCACAGTCTGTCAGCTTGCCGGGTAGCACAGCTACACCAGAAGATTTTTTCTTCTCTACTTTTTGACCCGCTCGAGTTCTAGCTTGTGCTTGCTTAATAACTAAGTCAGCTAATTTACGACCGTAGTCCACATGCTCATTAAGCCAAAGCTCAAGAGCGGATTTAGCGTAACCGGAGACCAAACGCACTGCGTCTCTGGAGTTCAAACGCTCTTTAATTTGACCTTGGAACTGTGGATCTAAAACCTTGGCAGAGAGAATGAAGGATGCGCGTGCAAACACGTCCTCAGGCATCAGCTTCACGCCTTTTGGCTGCAAAGCATGCATCTCGATAAATCCTTTAACAGCATTAAAGAGACCTTCACGCAGTCCACTTTCATGCGTTCCACCTGCTGGGGTTGGAATCAAGTTCACATAACTCTCGCGGACAGGTGCGCCATCTTCAGTCCAGGTCACAACCCAGGTTGCGCCCTCGCCTTCAGCAAAGGAATCGTCATCACCATTTCCGGTTGCGTATTGCTCACCTTCAAATGGGGGAATCACTTCTGCACCATGACCCGCTTGAGCCATTGCTTCATTTAAATAGCCACGTAAGCCTTGGGCATATTGCCAAGCTTGGTTCTCACCAGACTTCTCTTGTATCAGGGTGACTTTGACGCCTGGCAGCAAGACCGCCTTGGAACGCAATAAACGAATGAGTTCAGGCATAGGGATGGCAGCATTATCAAAGTACTTGCCATCAGGCCATGCACGTACACGGGTTCCGTGCGATTTATCTTCTTTGCCAGCAGCGCTAGTTTTCAGCTTTTCAATGACCTTGCCATCAGCAAAGGTCAAGGTAGAAATTTTGCCTTCACGCCATACGGTAACTTCAAGGCGCTTGGATAAGGCATTCGTTACAGAAACACCCACACCATGCAAGCCGCCAGAGAAAGCGTAAGCACCACCAGTACCTTTTTCAAACTTACCACCAGCATGAAGCTGGGTAAAAACGATTTCTACTACCGGTAACTTCTCCGTAGGATGCATTCCAACCGGAATTCCACGGCCATCATCCTCGACGCTGACACTGCTGTCGGCATGCAAAGTCACGATGATGTGCTTACCAAACCCACCCAAAGCCTCGTCGGAGGCGTTATCAAGCACCTCCTGAATAATGTGCAATGGGTTATCAGTGCGGGTGTACATTCCCGGCCTCTGACGGACGGGTTCGAGCCCTTTTAGGACCTGAATCGATGATTCGCTGTATTCGGATGTTTTACGTGTAGCCATGCGCGCAAATTGTAGTCATGTCTGAAGTAAAACCCGAATTTTCATCAATTACCCCCATATTCATGCCAAAATTGAGGGATGGGAGCCTTAAGTCATATTCGCGTTTTAGACCTCAGCCGTGTTCTTGCCGGCCCATGGTGTGCACAAAATCTCGCCGATCTCGGCGCTGATGTCATTAAAGTAGAGCGTCCAGGCGTTGGAGACGATACCCGGCACTGGGGCCCTCCCTTTGTGAAGGATGCTCAGGGCAATGACACGCCAGAGACAGCCTATTTCATCTGTATTAACCGCAATAAACGCTCTATTACGGTCGATATCAGCAAGCCTGAGGGTCAAGAAATCATCCGCCAGCTCGCAAAAGAGTCGGATGTGGTCATTGAAAACTACAAAGTTGGTGATCTGGCTAAATACGGCCTGGACTATGAGAGCCTCAAAAATGTCAAATCTGACCTGATTTACTGCTCAATTACGGGTTTTGGCCAGAACGGCCCCTACGCCCAACGTCCCGGTTATGATTTCATCATCCAGGGAATGGGTGGATTTATGAGCGTTACTGGCGAGGCCGAGGACTTTGCGGGGGCTAGCCCACAAAAAGCCGGGGTTGCCATAGCCGATATCTTTACCGGCATGTATGCAAGTACCGCAATCTTGGCTGCAGTAGTTCATCGAGATAAAACGGGACAGGGTCAATATATTGATATGGCCCTCTTGGATACCCAGATTGCAGTCATGGCCAATATCTCCAGCGCCTACTTATGCTCGGATAAAGTCCCTCAAAGATGGGGAAATGCTTCTCCTATCATCGTTCCCTACCAGACCTTCCCCACCTCTGACGGCTGGATAATTGTGGCGGTCGGCAATGATGGGCAATTTAAGCACTTTGTGACTGCTGGCGGGGAGGTGCATTTGGCCAGTAACCCTCTTTACATCAACAACCCTATTCGAGTAGAGAATCGTAAGTCATTGATTCCATTGCTAGAAGTCATGACGCGACGCAAGACTAAGGCCGAATGGATCAGCCTTTTAGAGGCTGCTAACGTGCCCTGCGGCCCTATCAACAATTTTGAAGAAGTCTTTGATAACGAGCAAGTCAAGGCCCGCGGCGTCCAAATTAATGTTCCACACCCAACTGCAGGCACTATGAAACTCGTAGCAAGCCCTATGCGGCTATCAGAGACCCCTGTTGAAGTGAGAATGGCTCCTCCAACTCTGGGTCAACATACAGATGAAATTTTGCAGGAGCGCTTGAGCTTGGACCCCAAAGCCATTGCCGCACTTCAAGAAAAAGGCATTATTTAAACCAAATGTCTTTTAGCCCTCAGACCCAAAAATTATCACTTAAACAGGTGCTGATTTTTGGTGGGCTCATGGTGACTTTCTCCATGGGTATACGCCATGGATTTGGACTCTTTAACCTTCCGATTACTTCGGCCAATGGTTGGGGACGTGAAACCTTCGCACTCACTATCGCATTGCAAAATCTGATTTGGGGCGCAGTTCAACCGATCACAGGCGCTTTAGCTGATCGTTACGGTGCGCTCAAAATCATGATCGCTGGTGGCGCACTCTACGCACTCGGTTTAGCTGGCATGGCAATTTCTACTGATGCTGTGAATTTTTCCTTGGCTGGTGGATTGCTCATTGGCCTCGCACAAACTGCAACTACATACAGCGTGATCTACGGAATTTTAGGTCGCAATGTTGCCGCAGAAAAACGCGTTTGGGCTATGGGCATTGCTGCAGCTGCTGGCTCATTTGGACAGTTCTTGATGATTCCGGTTGAACAAGTTTTGCTCACCAGCTTTGGCGCAAATGATGCGCTACTGATCTTGGCACTCATGGCCAGCCTCATGATTCCAATTGCGTTGATGTTGCGCGAACCAAATACCATCCATTTGCAAAAAGCGAATGATCAAACAATTAAACAGGCTTTAAAAGAAGCGGTGAGCAATCCTAGTTTTAGATTGCTCACTTTAGGATATTTTGTGTGCGGATTTCAGGTGGTGTTTATTGCCGTTCATTTGGCGCCTTATCTCAAAGATTTATCTAATATTTATCCCGCTGTTGGTGCGCCTGCTGTTGCCACTACCGCACTAGCCTTAATTGGGCTGTTCAATATTTTTGGCACGTACAGCGCCGGAATACTAGGCCAACGCTTTCCTAAGCGCTACCTGCTATCAGGCATCTATATCAGCAGATCTATTGCCATCATGGCCTTTGTTTGGCTACCCCTCAGCCCCACTTCCACCTACATCTTTGCATCTGTCATGGGCTTTCTATGGCTGTCTACCATCCCATTAACCAATGCAATTGTGGCTCAGATCTTTGGTGTCAAATACCTCACCATGCTTTCAGGCTTGGTATTCTTCTCGCATCAATTGGGTAGTTTTTGCGGAGCGTATTTTGGTGGCTACTTATTTGACCGTACTGGCTCCTACTTGATTGTTTGGAATATTGCGATTGCCTTAGGTGTATTTGCCTTCTTGGTCAATCTTCCGGTAAAAGAACATGCACTAGATCGCACGGTACTTGCGTAAGACTTCATGCAGAAAAAATTTCAGCCCCCAAAATGGCTCCTCTATTTTCTTGCAGCTATTGTCTTGGGAATTATTTTTTCTACCTACTTTGCTCCAAATATGATGGTTGCTATTACGAATTCAGTATGGGCGATGTGCGGCTGGTAATCAGTGGATAATGTCTCGAGTTCTAACATCTTTTTAAAAAATCGTTTTATTTTTTTCTGTCTCGCCGTAGCACAATGGATAGTGCACATGCCTCCTAAGCGTGGGATACAGGTTCGATTCCTGTCGGCGGGACCACTCCAAAATAAAAAACTTATCCACAGGTTTTGTGGATAAATACCCAAAAGTTTTCGTAAGTCGCAGATTTGTATAGAGTGACCTAGCTTGCTTAAATTATGAGCATTAGTCTCTGACAAAAATATAAATAAAGATCTGTTGACAATTCAAGTTCGCTTATAGATTTTTAGACTACTTTTTCAGTCTTTTTGAATTCTCTTACACTTAGGGCATGCACAAGCAAACAAACATGCTCACCACCAGTACCATCGCAGCTCTTGAGGAGATGCTCCAAAACACGGCAAGGTCTGCACCACAGGATTTCTTACCTATCCATTTTTTGGGCGGCAGCTCAGCTGGGCAGGTTATTGGGCACCTAAACCCTGAATTCATCCCTTTTTTACAAGAATCCTTGGCAAAAAACCCAATTTCTCTTGTGGAAATGGGTCATGATCGTCTGACCATTCACCAGGCAAGACCCTTAGTGCTCTCGGCAAGTTTGGCGAAATTAGCCGATCGGATGCAACAAGGTGGCTTTATTCCGGGTTGGCGACATGAGGATTTTGCTTGGATTGATCAAAACGGACATGAATACTTCCGTTTAGAGCGCGCTGCCTTCCGTACTTTTGGCTTTCGCAGCATGGCAACCCACATTAATGGCTATACCAAGGCCGGCAATCTCTGGCTGGGACGGCGCAGCGAGACCAAAGCAACCGATCCAGGTCGTCTTGATAACCTGGCAGCAGGCGGTATTGGCGCAGATGAAACCCCTTGGGTCAATGCCCGCCGAGAGTTATGGGAAGAAGCCGGCGTTCCACCTCAGATTTCTGATCATATAGAGCCTGTGGGTCGTATTCACATGCGTCGCCCTATTCCAGGACGGGGCTTTCATGATGAGCAGCTCTATATCTATGACTTAGAGCTAGAGGATAACTTTGTACCTACCAACCATGATGGGGAAGTGAGTGGTTTTATTGAAATCTCGCTTTCAGAGGCTGCAGCACGCATTTTGGCTGATGAATTCACCAGCGATGCCGCTTTTGTGACAGCAGATTTCATTTTGCGCAATACCAAAGCCGCTTAAGTTGTAACAACTAAATTGATGGCTTGATTTTGATCATCCATCTTGATGTCATTTCGTGGTTAAATTGGCACTAAGGATGAAACAGGGGTGCCCTCTAGTGATTTTTGCTACGAGGCGCTGAGAAAGACCCTATAACCCGATCCAGGTAATGCTGGCGTGGGGAGTTTTCCATCAGACCGTCACCCGGTTTCGTCCATCTAATTACAGTCAGGAGATGGACATGAGCGATAC
>NZ_NCFJ01000540.1:0-1655 GCF_002281105.1 Polynucleobacter sp. 35-46-11 | reverse complement strand
AGCGCGTGTCTTGTCTAACCGTTTTTCAGACTGTTTTTCCATTATTAGCATTTTTACGCCCAATGTTTCTGCATTGGATATGTTGCGTTTGATTGCACAAGAAGCAGGACTTAATCCCTCAAGCGGAGCAAGCAAAGTTGAATTAATGCAGTTGATTAGAGCTTATTGCTTGCAATTACATCAGCAAGGTAGACGTTTTTTACTGCTGATTGATGAAGCACAAACGATGTTGGTTGAGACTATTGAAGAATTGCGTTTATTGTCCAATATGCAGGTTGATGATACCAAGCTGGTTCAAGTGCTGTTGTTTGGGCAAACAGAGTTAGATCGTATGCTCAATTCTCCAGAATTGCGTCAGGTAAAAGATCGCGTTTTATTTCAACTGAATATAGCCCCTTTTAGTCGCGACGAGCTGGCGGACTATTTAGCCTTTCGATTACAACAAGCCGGTTATAAGGGACAGTATTTTTTTAGCGATGCAGTGGTTGATGCGATTTATAAAAAAAGCCAAGGTTATGCACGAGCCGTTAATCGTTTGGCGGATCAAGCGCTGATGGCGGCCTTTGCCGAGCAAACACACCAAGTGCAGGTAGATCATGTTGAGTCCTCGAATCAGGAAGCCATTCAACCATTAGTGCTTGAAGAACCTGTTAAGTCAGACATAACTGAGTCAGTGTCCATTCACCAAAAAAGATACCTAAAGCAAACGCTCATTGCTGTTTCAGTTTTAGCTGTTTTGACTTGGATGGTCTCAGAAATAATTCAGTATTCTCAGCCGTCATCCACTCTGACCGAACCTAAGACTGACTCAATAATCACACCAGCCAAACCTGAGGTTGAATCTACAGCGCCGATTCATAGTGAGATAGCTCCCGTTGAACTTTCAGCTAACCACAATGAAACAGAAGCTAATGTCGCTAAAACTCAATCTCAGCCAGAAAAAGCGTCATTATTAACAGAAGCAGTGGTTCATGAACCGTTTAGCCAGATAGCAGAATTACCGGTCGAGTTATGGCTTAAAGCTGGCGCAACAGACGCACAATGGCAACAGATTCATCAACAACAGCTTCAACTCTTCCAAGAGCTGGCCGCCAAAGATAAATACACCATTCAATTGATGTCCAGCCCGTGGCGACTGCGTGAGTTTTTTGTGCAGGAGGTGTCTGGGATAGTTGCACAGCTTCCTAAAGCACCTGCTTTCTATTATGATTACTCTGGTTCACCGGAACGTCCGCGCATTGCAGCTATTTACGGTGTTTATGATTCAAAAGAGGATGCCAAACAGGCGTTAAAAGTCTTGGCAGAGATGAATAAAGGATATAGACCAGAAATGACGAGTTATAAACAGGTTGTTGCGTTCATGAGTAACTCCCAAGTTCTAATGGAGCACTCTCATTGATTCAAGTTTATTTTTCTTATTCAGTGCAGATTGTTGCTTTGCTATTTTTATTTGGATGTAGTACTCCTCGATCAGTTAGTATTGATCAGCCGTCAAAAGGTCATTTGCAAGTACCATCAACAGATAAAAGCGTTGCGCCCATACCGCATATCAAGTCAAATGCTCCTTATCTGCCAAAACCGAAACTAGCGGAGACAGAAAATCTTTATAGCCTTTCCGTAATTCAAGCGCCTGTTAGAGAGCTTCTTTTTAAATT
>NZ_NCFJ01000539.1:0-1659 GCF_002281105.1 Polynucleobacter sp. 35-46-11 | reverse complement strand
GCATCTGGCGCTTTAGAGCCATAGACTTGTTCCCAATGCGCTTTGTTGTCCATGATATGGCTAGTGTTTAGGCTGCTTGTTTACAGCCTTCTTATAGGCATTCATACCGCCCTTAGTCTTCCACTCTTCATAGCCACCTTGAAGAATACGAAGATTTTCATAACCAGCAACTCTTAAAGCAAATCCTGCTTGGGCTGACAGGCTGCCGGTATTACAGTAAATCAGCACTGGCTTGTCTTTAGGAATTTTGTCTTTTTGTGCCAATACTTGGCGCCACTCGATATTAACTGCCCCCGGAATATGGCTCTTATCAAACTGAGCTTTATCTCTAGCGTCAATCACAAACATTTTTTTATATTCTTCAGCGGGTATCTGCTCAGCAAAAATAGTGCCCCCGCCATAGTCTACAAACTCAAGATAGCCAGCCATTTCATCTACGGTAATAGCTTTGTTATCAGCCATTGCGGGGGTTAGGGCGATTGTTGAAAGTGTTAAGGCAATTAATAGTTTTCTCATTTACTGTCCAGTTTTAATCGTTGATTTGAATTTGTCGAACTCAGGTCTTACGCTGTCGTTAAACAACTTGCCTTGCTTCTTCTGCTTAGTAGTTCCTTCTAGCTCAAGAATATCGGCAATGATTTGATAGCTCACCATGCCGTTGTGTGCGCCACCTGAAGCCGCAATATTTTGTCCGTTGTACCAAACTGAGGGCGCTGGTGTTAAAGGTGGTACAGCAGTTTGAGGAAGAATCAAAATGGGCAATCGATAAGCATTAGCAATTTCTGCCGCAATTTGAACGTTGGTATTACATCTTGTTCCCGGGGGGTCTTGATTAATGAATACCAAGGCTTTTTGTCCATTGATCACCTGCGGCATCGGGCTATTAGCCAAAGCGCCTAATGAAATTAAGGAGATAATTGCCACCAAGAAACTTTTAAGCATTTACACACCTCCTTATATTCAATAAAATCATTGAATGATTATGCCCAAACAAAAAGCCACTTTCAAGCAAAAACTTTTCGAGCAGTTCGCCAAATTGGGGAAAGCCCTCGGTTCTGAGGTTCGCCTAGAACTCATAGAACTGATCATTCAGTGCCCCACGGCAGTAGAAGACCTAGCAAAGAAGGTGAAGCTACCGATTGCCAATGTATCTCAGCACCTACAAGTTCTTAAGCAAGTGGGTCTGGTTAATACCAGCAGGCAAGGTAAGTCTATTGTTTATGAAATCGCCGACTCCGATGTGATTGATTTGTTTTTAAAGCTACAAGGTGTAGGGCAACGCCATATTGAAGAGGTTGACAACTTAGTTGACAAATACCTCAGCTCACGAGATAGTCTTGAGGGCATGCCCGTTAATCAAGTTCTCAAATTGGCTAAGCGTGGCGAAATTACTTTATTAGATGTTCGCCCTACTGAAGAATTTGCTCACTCTCATTTGGAGGGCGCAATCAATATTACCCTTGAAGAATTAGAAGAACGCTTAGGGGACTTTCCAAAATCCAAAACCATTGTTGCTTACTGCCGAGGAACCTACTGCGTATTGTCTTATGAAGCCGTTAAGCGCCTTCGAGAAAAAGGCTTTAAGGCAGTTCGAGCTGAAGATGGCATTCCCAACTGGCTTAATATGAATGTCAAACTGGCAAAGCAAGCCGATTAAAG
>NZ_NCFJ01000538.1:0-1660 GCF_002281105.1 Polynucleobacter sp. 35-46-11 | reverse complement strand
GTACACCAGCAATTATTCCAGTTGACGTTCCCATTGATACGGTTAGTACAACCAGCATTCTTTCTAGATTTTCAGGTGGAATTTATTACACGCCATCGCCAATTAACATAAATGGAGGTGTAGTTGTATCTGATGAGAGTGCAATAAGAATTAGCAATACTGCCTGGACCCAAACTGTTGAAAGTATCACAATTCAGGGGTTTGTTAGCGCTTCAAATCCATATTACGGGATTAAAAACGAAAACGTGATAACAACAATAAATAATGCTCAGGGCGGAAATGGATCGTCACCCACGACAACTGCATTAACTTATTCTCGTAATTTACCTATTAATTACAACATTATTGTTAATTCACCAACGCATTACGGACAGCTTGCGGTAACAGACGGGGTTGGTACTACGAGCTTTGGTATTTACACAGGCTCTGTTTTGACAAAGGGCATATATAGATCTGTTCTCACTGGCATAACTGCCGATAATCTCAGTACTACTTCAGGATCATTCGGCGGCTTTCGTTGGAGCCTTGGTAGTACTACTCTTGGAATTTGGGATTTAATTATTAATGGCGCATCCACCGCCGACACCCAACAATCCCTTGCTAACACGGTCTCTGTTCTTCAAGGAACCTTCACCTTACAAAACTCAGTCATGGTCAATGGCTTTACCTATGACTGTCCTGTGTTTGATAAGAATGGGGTATGTATTAGTGTCGGTGGTCGCAATACCACTGTTCAAGCCCAAGGCATTAACAACACCAATGGCTTACTGATTGCTTCCTATCGCTTAAACAAGAACAATACCCGCATTGGTGCTTGGGTGGATCAGAATCTCTCCATGAGTGGTCCAGGAACAGTACGGCTTAACAACAGCACCCCCATGATTGGATTATTTGGTGTGTGGAGCCAACGACCTGATGGCATCGGTGCGGAAGTCAAGGTCTCAGCGGCTTATGGTCAAAAAGACCTCACAGTGACCCGCCAAATAGTCGACACTAGTGAAGCTGGCAGTGGTGGCTCACAGCTAATTAGCCAAGGAGCACAAGTGGTGGGTAAGTATGGTTTTGCCGTAATGCCTGATGTCGTGGTGTCTCCATACGCTGGTGTGCGTTATACCCAAAACAACATGGGTGGCTATACCGAAGCTACGAGCTCAGTAGTTACAGCGCCCCTCACATACTCAGCACTCAACACCAACGCCACCACAGCACTGGCTGGTGCCGAAGCTAGGTACAGAGGTATTCCCAAGACCACACTCTTTGCAAGTGCGGGTGTCGAGACTGACACCAATACCGCCAATGGCTCTTACTCGGCTACTGGGGTCTCTGGCTTAACTCCAGTAAATTTCAATCCCAATCCGGTAAAGACAAGACCCACGGCAACAGTGGGTGGTTACTATGACATCACCAAGAGCCAACGCTTTGGCGTCACTGGAATCTATCGTCAAGAACCCTTCCAGGCGGTATCAACCACTACTGTATTGGCGACCTATACGATTGGTTTGTGATGTCGTTTAAAACGACAGTCTAGAAGTAGAGTCAGGCATCCTCGGTCCTGGTCGATTCCGCCCTGGGCCACCAAGATTCTATAAACCACCTTCGGGTGGTTTTCTTATTTAGTCCTTGTACTATGAAGGGCTAATATATGAATTTCTAAAATTAC
>NZ_NCFJ01000537.1:0-1662 GCF_002281105.1 Polynucleobacter sp. 35-46-11 | reverse complement strand
TGATTGGTTTCTACATAGAGCGGGAAGGTCACATCGTGACGCATGACCTCTAAATTGGGATTGCCCAATAGGTGAGCTAAGTTTTGCTTAGTGCCGGTAAAAAAGTTATCTACCACCAAGACCTCATTTCCCTCTTTGAGAAGCTTCTCGGTAAGGTGTGAGCCTAAAAAGCCAGCGCCACCAGTGATGAGGATTTTGTTATTACGGTTGTAATTTTGCATAATTTTTATTTTGGAAAAGGTGTATTCCAGCCAGCAGAACGATAGGCATAAACCACTTCGCCTAGCACGATAGAAAGTGATGTCATGAAAGATATTAATCCAAGTACAAAGGTCCAAATGACGTAGGTAGCTTGCAATGATCGAACTGCACCTGCTTGAAAGAAAAATAGTTCTAGAACTGTTAAAGAAATAAATACGCCACTTAATACATCAAAGAAAATAGCTGCCGTACAAAGACGCCCCCTTACCTTTGCCTCATTCGCCTCTTTCATCATATCGGCCAGCATATCTTGATCCTGAATGCCGCCCTCTTGAATTCGGTGCTGAATAGCGCGCATACGATCCACTGATCGAGCCAAGCGAGCAGAGATTGCATTAATTAAAGTTGCTACTGCAGTCAATAAAAAGACTGGGGCTAATGCCAGCTGAATATTATTGGTAATAGCGTCAATTGATACATCCATATTTATTCCAATCTGCGTCTATAAATTTGAATTATCTTGGTTAGTGAGACCAGGCTACAAGGCCGGTGGACGCACTCACCAATACCAGCACACCAAAGACAATACGATACCAAGCGAATGGAGTGAAGTTATGTCCAGCAACATAATGAATCAACCAACGCACACAAATAAAGGCGGAGATAAAGGCGGAGATAAAACCGACCACAATTGCCCAAGTAAATTCACCAGATAAGGAAACAGGATTTTTCCAAAGCTTGAGCAGTTCGTAAGCAGTTGCACCGCCGATTACAGGAATTGCTAAGAAGAAAGAAAATTCAGTCGCAACTGCACGCGGCAAGCCAAACAACATGCCGCCAATAATGGTCGCGCCTGAACGAGAAGTGCCTGGGATTAAAGCAGCGCATTGCGCCAGCCCGACCTTTAAAGCATCCATTGGGGTGAGATCATCTACCGACTGAATATATGATTTGCTTAAGATAACTTTTTGCTGACGGCGCTCCGCCCAGAAGATCACCAGCGCACCCACGATAAATGCAGAAGCCACTGGAATGGGCGCAAACAAAACAGCTTTAATATATTTGCCAAATACGAACGCTAAACCCATCGCCGGAATAGAGGCAATCAATAAATTGAGAATGAAACGTTGAGAGATGGAGCTTGTTCGAGCAGTAGAGGCAACCTTCCAGAGCTTTTCTCGGAACTCCCAACAAACTGCCAAAATCGCGCCAAACTGAATAATGACCTCGAAAGCCTTTCCCCGCTCATCATTGAAGTCGAGCAAATCACCAACCAAAATCAGGTGACCCGTACTGGAGATTGGCAAAAACTCGGTTAAGCCCTCCACTACCCCCAGTACTACCGCTTTAGCTAGCAAAATTAGATCCATAGACGCAATTTTATAGATAGATGAAGCAGATCCTAGGATTTGACAAAATAAGGCCTAAATCCAGCGCTTTAGGCAAATAAGCCTTAAACTT
>NZ_NCFJ01000536.1:0-1674 GCF_002281105.1 Polynucleobacter sp. 35-46-11 | reverse complement strand
CAGTTTCAGACGTAACTCAGCAGGCGTGATGTTAGAGTCTTTTTGCCAAGGTTCGCCGCTGGGGACTAGCAACAAGGCATCGAGATGCAAAACCTTTGCAAAATGCGTAGCCAGTTTAAGGTGGCCAAGGTGTGGTGGGTCAAACGTACCACCCAGAATACCAATTTTTTTTGGGGTATCCAAATGCGCTGAGCTCAACTTAGGCCAGCCAGTTACGCGGCTTGAGGTAGTAGTCGTAGAGCTTGGCTTCTGGTGTGCCAGGTTTTGGCTGCCAGTTGTACCACCACTGCACTACCGGTGGCATAGACATCAAAATAGATTCTGTACGTCCACCAGAGTGCAGACCAAAAATAGTGCCACGATCAAATATCAAGTTGTATTCCACATAACGACCGCGACGGTATTCTTGAAACGCTTTTTCTTCGGCGGTAAAGCTGTCTTTATAGCGACGCTCGACAATCGGCAGGTAAGCATCAATAAAAGCATCGCCAACAGCGCGCGTCATGGCAAAGCTCTTCTCAAACCCAAGCTCATTAAAGTCATCAAAAAAAACACCACCAATACCCCGTGGCTCTTCACGATGTTTTAAGTAAAAATATTCATCACACCATTTTTTAAATCGCGGGTAGAGCTCCTCACCAAATGGATCTAAAGCATCCTTAGCTGTTTGATGGAAGTGTTTGCAATCTTCATCAACGCCATAGTAGGGCGTGAGATCAAAGCCGCCACCAAACCACCAAACAGGTTCTTTGTCTGGAGCTTGTGCAATAAAGCAGCGCACATTCATATGGGTGGTCGGTACCTTAGGATTGTTCGGATGAAAGACCAGTGAAACGCCCATGGCTTCAAAGCTACGCCCCGCAACCTCTGGGCGATGGTGTGATGCAGATGGTGGCATTTGGTCGCCACGGACATGTGAGAAGCCCACGCCACCTTTTTCTAGAATATTACCGCCATCCAAAATACAGGTGCGTCCATAACCTTTTAATTTGCTATCTTCCGGTTTTTCCCAGGCATCCACCATAAATACTTTGCCATCGAGCGTACTCATCGCAGTCGTGATTCGATCTTGCAGCCCTAAAAAGTAATTTTTTAATTCTGCAATATTGATTTGAGTATGTTCAGCTGATGACAAGATTTAAAGGTCGCTCTATTGGGATGGATAAGTGGATTAAATTACTTCACTGCGCGATAGCCAATATCTTTGCGATATTGCATGCCATCAAATTGAATTTTAGAAATGGCCTCATACGCTTTTTGCTGAGCACCACGAACAGTATCTGATAGACCCACTACGCACATCACTCGACCACCTGAAGTGAGAAGCTTGCCATCTTGCAGCTTGGTACCAGCATGAAAGGTCAGCTGGTCTTCGGTGTCGGCTGGAATGCCAGTGATAAGGTCGCCGTTGCGCGGTGTATCTGGATAGTTATGGGCTGCGAGCACTACGCCCAATGCGGTGCGGCGATCCCAGTCTAATTCCACTTCATTGAGAGTTCCGTCAACTGCATGATCTAAGGCATTCACTAAATCACTGCGCAGGCGCGCCATGATGGGTTGTGTTTCTGGGTCACCCATGCGGCAATTAAATTCCAATGTCTTGATCTTGCCATCAGTAGAAATCATCAGGCCTGCATAGAGAAAGCCGGTGTAAGGAATACCATCAGACTCCAT
>NZ_NCFJ01000535.1:0-1676 GCF_002281105.1 Polynucleobacter sp. 35-46-11 | reverse complement strand
GTGGATCAGTTAAATAAAGACTTACGTTAAGCAGGTCGCTCAGTTTTGGGTGAGAGTTAGCGTACTCAGATTATTGAATTGATGGTCTGCTTTGGGTCGATAGTGGACTAATGATTCAAGCGCTTTTCGATAAAATTTCCCCAATCGCCCATCAAGCAAGCCCGCTTCTCTAGTTGATCCTGTCTTCTATATGCTGCTTCAGCCTTGTTTTGAATCGTATGGGCTAAAGCTAGCTCGACAGTCTCGTTTGAGTATTCCGTCGTCTCAGCCGCCCAATCCCTAAAGGTTGATCTAAAGCCATGAGGAACATAGTCTGAATATTTGGGCATTTTTCTCATCATTGCAAGTAGAGCCATATTTGATAGAGCGCGCTCCTTATGCAGGGAGCTAGGGAATAAATAGGAGTTCACTCTGATTGTCTTCAGTTGCTCAATGATTTCCATCGCCCTAGTATTGAGCGGTACTCGATGCTCCTTGCCAGCTTTCATTCGCTCAGCAGGAATGGTCCAAACCCTAGCTTCCAAATCAAATTCACTCCATTTCGCTTCAATCACTTCACTAGTGCGCGTAGCAGTAAGAATCAGTAATTCGAGCGCATAAGCGGAGTAGCCGGTATGAGTTCGTAAATCGCTTATGAATTCACCAATTCTTTGAAACGGTAGGGCGGGGTGGTGGACTACTTTCTTGATCTTGTTGGCCTTAGGCAGTAGATGGCATAGAGCTCCTTGATAGCGTGCTGGATTATCTCCGCTAATGTATCTATGAGCCTTGCACCAATCAAGAATTACCTCAATACGCTGACGAACCCTTGTTGCAGTCTCAGTTCTGACCTTCCAGAAAGTTCCTTCTACCTCACCACTTTTCTTCTTAATCTCCTGCTCGAGTAATTTAACTATGTGAGTAGTAGTTATCTGATCGACCTTCAGTTTCCCAATAATTGGAAGGGCATAAGCCTTAATTGTGCTTACCCATTGGTCTTTATGTTTTGAGTTTGACCATTCAGCTTGTTTGGTTTTGATGCATCTGTCAGCTGCATCCGCAAAGGTAATTGAATTATTACTCGCTTCGATTGCTTTAGTGCGCTTAGCTATTCTCTGTTCGAGAGGGTCGATTCCATCCAGGATTGAACGCCGTAAATCCAAGGCCTTTAACCGAGCATTAGCTAGCGACAATGATTCCAGTGAGCCTATGCCCATTTCCCGTCTTTTCAGTGTTACAGGGCTTGAGAAGCGAAAAATCCAGCTTTTAGTGATTGAGCCTTTGAACTTGGTTATCTGGAGATAGAGGCCTTTATTATCCGGATCAGCATGGTAACCAGGCATTGCAAGTGAGATAATTCCACGAGCAGTGAAGTTACTTTTTCGGCTATTGCCAGGTCCTTTCTCTTCAGAATTGGAGCTCAATCTACCCACCATCCTACCCACCAGTTAAACCAAGATTGTAGTGAATCGGGATGGGCTAGATAGGAGTAGGGTTGCTCTTAAGCCTATATAAATAAAGGGATTGATGGGTATTTGTGGATTTGCCAGGAGGGTCTAGATTTAGATCTCGTCTCCGCCAAGTACTTAAATAAATAGAGGGGCTCTTAGCCCCTTTATTTATTTCTAATCCCACTGCAATTCTTATCTCGCTGATCCATCTACCGCCATCAGGTAGCCCTTAATGTACTGAGGGGG
>NZ_NCFJ01000534.1:1724-2482 GCF_002281105.1 Polynucleobacter sp. 35-46-11 | reverse complement strand
ATCGGAGAAGAGCTGCCATCGACACGTGTTGCTAATGCCGGCAACAAAGAATTTCTAGAAAGATGCTCACCAAAAACAATGAGCAAGATTAAAAATAGGCTTAGAAGAATTAATTTAAGACTTTTTTTTTGAACCGGCACAGAGGTATCTGTGTTTTTGCTGGTCAAATTTGCTGTATTGCCCATTTCAGGAAGGGTGCCGTGCAAACAGACCCAACCTTCACTTTCTTTCCAGACGGAAAGGTTTAACCATTGGCTATAGGTGGCAATGACTTCTTCTGCTTGACGAGCTAGCACCCCAGACAACACAATTTTTCCACCCGGACGCATTTTATTTACCAAGGCTGGGGCTAAAACTTGTAGCGGATTTGCCAAAATATTGGCCATCACGATGTCGTATTTAGTTTCTGCAGCAAGTTCTGGCGCATTTTCATTGGGCAGAACAAAACGAATCACCGTATTGTTGATTTCTGCATTGCTACGTGCCGCAACCATGGCTTGTGGATCAATGTCGGTTCCAACAACGGGATTGCAGCCCAGTTTTGCAGCAGCGATTGCCAGAATTCCAGATCCGCAACCGTAATCCAAGAGACTTTGGTTTTGTAGTTGTGTATTTTGTTCCAACCAAAGAAGGCAGAGATGGGTTGTTGGGTGACTGCCAGTGCCAAATGCTAGGCCTGGATCTACCGCTAAACAAATTGCATTCGGGTCAGTAGGCGCATCATGCCAGGAAGGTACTACCCAAATACGCTCGCCAAT
>NZ_NCFJ01000534.1:0-1680 GCF_002281105.1 Polynucleobacter sp. 35-46-11 | reverse complement strand
TCAGGAATGAAATTCACCGCTCCTGAGTCGTCTAACTCAGGATTAAACAGCGCGGTGACTGAAGAGCGATCCCAGGCTTGAACCTCTGGTGAGAGTCCTGGTTCTCCATAAAGCGGGTTTTCATCATAGCCACCCGCAGCATCATCTTCAACGGTGACAGAGAGTGCACCCACTTCCAGCAATGCATCACCCAAAGGTTCAGCAATTTCTGCAGGTACCGTGAAAACAAGTTCACGATAAGACATGCTTACTCCAAATCAACATCACTTGACGGCGGCTTAGGGCTTGCCGCGACTGGCGGCTTGCTCTTCTAGGCGGTGCTCCAGATAGTGAATGCTGGTTCCGCCTTCTATAAAGTTTGGATCGAGCATGAGTTCGCGATGGAGTGGCACATTAGTCGTAATCCCATCAATCACCATCTCAGAAAGCGCAATCTGCATACGACGAATCGCTTGTTCGCGAGTATTGCCGTAAGAAATCAATTTACCAATCATCGAATCGTAATTGGATGGCACTACATAGCCACTGTAGGCATGTGAGTCAACACGAATGCCAGGGCCACCTGGCATATGGAATGAACCAATTTTTCCTGGGCTTGGTGTGAACTTGAATGGATCTTCTGCATTGAGACGGCATTCGATAGCGTGACCACGGAAAACGATATCTTTCTGGCGATAGCTGAGTTTTAAGCCAGCGGCGATGCGAATTTGTTCCTGAACAATATCCACGCCAGTAATCATTTCAGTAACTGGATGCTCAACTTGAACACGGGTATTCATCTCAATGAAGAAGAATTCGCCGTCTTCATACAAGAATTCAAAAGTACCAGCACCGCGATAACCAATTTTTCTACAAGCTTCTGCACAGCGTTCGCCAATCTTAGCAATTAAGCGGCGATCAATGCCAGGTGCTGGAGCTTCTTCAATGACTTTTTGATGGCGACGTTGCATCGAGCAATCACGCTCACCTAACCAAATGGCATTTCCATGGGTATCAGCCAAAATCTGAATCTCTACGTGGCGAGGTTTTTCTAAAAACTTCTCCATATAGACTTCTGGGTTACCAAAAGCACGGCCAGCCTCTTCTTTGGTCATATTGACCGCATTCAGAAGAGCGGCTTCGGTATGTACTACGCGCATACCACGGCCACCACCACCGCCAGCAGCTTTAATGATGACTGGATAGCCAACACGTTTTGCCGTAGTAATAATTTCTTTTGGATTGTCTGGCAATGCGCCTTCTGATCCAGGAACACAAGGAACGCCTGCTTTGATCATGGCGCGCTTGGCTGAAACCTTATCGCCCATCAGGCGAATTGAAGCGGCAGTTGGACCAATAAATGCAAAACCGGATTTTTCAACGCGTTCAGCAAAGTCGGCATTCTCAGACAGAAAGCCATAGCCAGGATGAATCGCTTCAGCATCTGTTACTTCCGCTGCTGAAATGATAGCGGGCATATTGAGGTAGCTCAGCGGTGACGGGGCCGGCCCAATGCAGACTGCTTCGTCTGCAAGTTTCACGTATTTAGCTTCTTTATCTGCGGTTGAGTAGACCACCACAGTTTTAATTCCCAACTCGCGGCATGCGCGTTGGATACGGAGAGCAATTTCTCCGCGATTGGCAATCAGAATCTTATCGAACATGTCGGCTCTGAGTTAAGTAACGGTGGATTGGAATAGA
>NZ_NCFJ01000533.1:0-1683 GCF_002281105.1 Polynucleobacter sp. 35-46-11 | reverse complement strand
GCAAACGGAAATACCATGACTACACAAATGAATACAGACCTTCGTCCAATCGCGCAGGGTCTTTACGATCCACAAAATGAGCATGATGCTTGCGGCGTAGGATTCGTTGCCCATATCAAAGGCAAGAAGTCACATGAGATCGTTGCTCAAGGATTGAAAATTCTTGAGAACTTGGATCACCGGGGAGCCGTAGGTGCGGACCCTCTAATGGGTGATGGCGCAGGAATATTGATTCAGGTTCCCGATACTTTGTATCGAGAAGAAATGGCAAAGCAAGGCGTCGAGTTGCCGCCGTTCGGTGAGTACGGTGTTGGTATGATTTTCTTGCCTAAGGAACATGCTTCTCGTTTGGCGTGTGAACAAGAATTAGAGCGCACTGTCCGTTTGGAAGGTCAGGTCGTATTGGGTTGGAGAGATGTGCCCATCGATGTGAAATTGCCGATGTCTCCAACCGTTCAAATGACAGAGCCATTTATCCGTCAAATTTTTATTGGGCGCGGACGTGACATCATGACAACGGATGCGCTTGAGCGTAAGTTGTATGTCATTCGTAAAACTGCAAGCCATGCTATTCAAGATTTACATTTAAAGCATGGCAAAGAATATTTTGTAGCATCAATGTCTGCTCGGACCATTGTTTACAAGGGTTTGCTGTTAGCAAACCAAGTGGGTGCGTACTATAAAGATTTACAAGATCCACGTACAGTATCTGCATTAGCTTTAGTACACCAGCGCTTCTCAACCAATACTTTCCCAGCTTGGGAGTTGGCTCACCCATACCGCATGATTGCGCACAACGGTGAGATCAATACTGTTAAGGGTAACGTCAATTGGGTGAATGCACGAGAGGGCGCCATTAGCTCCCCAGTGTTGGGTGATGACCTCAAAAAATTATGGCCACTCATTTATCCAGGCCAATCTGATACAGCATGTTTTGATAACTGCTTAGAGTTATTAGTGATGTCCGGTTATCCATTAGCACAAGCCATGATGATGATGATTCCAGAAGCATGGGAACAGCATTCATTGATGGATGAAAACCGCCGTGCCTTCTATGAATATCATGCAGCAATGATGGAGCCATGGGATGGCCCAGCCGCTATGGCATTTACAGATGGCCGTCAGATTGGTGCGACCTTAGATCGCAATGGTTTGCGTCCAGCGCGTTATTACGTGACAGATGATGATTTAGTCATCATGGCTTCTGAGGCTGGCGTATTGCCAATTCCAGAGAGCAAGATTGTTCAAAAATGGCGCTTGCAACCAGGCAAGATGTTCATGATTGATATGGAGCAGGGCCGCATTATTGACGACGTTGAATTGAAAGATGCCGTCTCTAAAGCTAAGCCATATAAGAGTTGGATTGACGCAGTACGCGTGAAGCTCGATGAAGTTGATGCAAGCAAGGCTGACTTGGTGGATGAAAAGAACACTATTCGCCCAGCTGCAAAATTATTAGATCGCCAGCAAGCTTTTGGTTACACCCAAGAAGACATCAAGTATCTCATGGCGCCTATGGCCATGAATGGCGAAGAGGCAATTGGGTCGATGGGTAACGATAGCCCATTAGCTGTGCTCTCTAATAAGAACAAGCCACTCTATAACTACTTCAAGCAATTGTTTGCACAGGTGACCAATCCTCCGATTGACTCCATCCGTGAAAACATGGTGATGTCTTTAGTG
>NZ_NCFJ01000532.1:0-1685 GCF_002281105.1 Polynucleobacter sp. 35-46-11 | reverse complement strand
TTCTTCATAAAGCCTCTTCTTAGTAAATTGATGCAAAAATAGCGTTCTTAATGCATATATACGCATTTATGCATAGATTCGTAGTTTCACCCTAAGGCGCGGGTAAATTAATACAGAGAAACCCCTATTGATGGGCGATTTATCAGTATTATCATGGCAGGAAGCTAGCGGTAATTGCTACCCAAAATCCCCTTAATAATGGAGTTTTAATGAAAAATAGTCGCCGTCAATTCATGATTTTGTCTGCAGCTGGTGCTTGTACATTGGCTTTGAACGGTAAAGTTCAAGCTCAAGCAATGGTTGCCGAAACTGATCCACAAGCTGCTGCTTTAGGCTACAAGGCTGATGCCTCTAAAGTGGATAAAGCAAAATATCCAAAGTATGCTGCTGGCCAAAAGTGTGAAAACTGCGCTTTGTATCAAGGTAAACCTGGTTCTGCTGCTGGTGGTTGCTCTTTGTTTGGTGCTAAGCAAGTTGCTGGCCCAGGCTGGTGCTCTGCTTACGCTAAGAAGGCTTAATGCTTAATTAGTTGAAGTTCTAAAAAGCTGCCTAGGCAGCTTTTTTCTTGCCTAAATAGTTACATACTTGCCTGTGAGAACGCTTTTAGCTTCTCAAGACTAGGTATTTGAATGCTAAGACGAGTGACATTTGAAATAATCCCTTGATCAGCCATAGATGCAAGCGCCCTACTGATAGTCTCAAATTTCACATCCATCATTAAACCCATATCTTCCCTCTTAAATAATGGGGCGACTGCCATATCACCAGAAACTTTAGCGGTCCTGAGGAAGAAGCGCGCAAGACGTACTTCAATCCTACCCGTATTAATTTCAGAAAACCAAGATTCCGATTGGGCAAGTGCTTCTCCCCACTTCTTAACAATCTGACGATGCAAGCGTGGTGACTCTTCGCCCAAAGAAGAGATGATTTTTTTAGGGATACGGCAGAGATGGATATTGGATAGCGCGGCTGCTGAATGGGCATAACTGTCACCTAAGAGCGCCTCCATACCAAATAGATCTCCAGGAACTACTAAGCGGACAATTCTTCCAGATCCATCTGAATTAATATGAAGTAACTTGATATACCCATCCCTCAAGGTATAGAGGAAATCAGCAGCTTCGCCCTGGTTGTAAATTCCCGAATGCGCCTCAAATCGAAGGTCATCAATTGGCTCATGTATTTTGGAAAAATCATCTTCATTTAATTCAGCAAAGAGTGCAGAGCTTCTGATAGAGCAAGCATTACAGTCGCTGTTGCCTTGCCAAGCACTTTTGATCTCGATGGTTTTCATGCGATTTTTTTGGCAACCATGCCGAGTAAAGCTGACATGCCAGTATGTCTAGCACCTTCAGATAATTCTTTTTCGTAGCACTGAAGATCTAGGATTTCAAAGTCGCAACTAAGTTCACGAATCATCTCTTCGGTATAGAGGTGCTCGATTAGAGATGGTCCACCAGTCTTGTATTCCAACTGCTTGGGCGTGTAGCCCTGAAGAATAAATATACCGCCGGGTTTCAAAGCCTGATGTACTTGCTTAAAAATCCTAACTCGCATTTCTGGATCAGCAAATTGTATAAAAATAGCAATGATTGCATCATAGGAATTGGTCTTCCAGTCAAACCCATCCGTATCACAAAGACTATATTCAATATTGACTTCGCTATCTTTCGCAAACTGTTTCG
>NZ_NCFJ01000531.1:0-1689 GCF_002281105.1 Polynucleobacter sp. 35-46-11 | reverse complement strand
TGGTACGTTTGACCCACCACACCTTGGCCACCTTAAATTAGCTACCCATTTTGCAAAGGTTTTGCGTCTCGATGCCTTGCTACTAATCCCCAGTGGCGAACCTTGGCAAAAAAACTCCGACATCACGCCTGCTGAGTTACGCCTCAAACTAACTGAAGCAGCAGGCATTGATCTAGCTCGTGCATTTCTGTACTTAAAAATACCGACTCAAATTGGCGTTGATCGCATTGAAATTGATCGTGCAGGCCCGAGCTATGCCATTGATACCGCAAAAGTCCTCAGGGAGCGTTTTGGCTCTCAAGTTAGCCTGACTTGGTTAATGGGGGCCGACTCTCTTCTGAACCTTCCCTCCTGGAACTCCTGGGATCAATTGTTAGGTTTTGTGAATTTAGCAGTAGCCAGCAGGCCTCACCATGAACTTTCCGGGGAGATGAGCCCTGAAATTAAGGCTTTATTGGCAAATCATCAATGTAATGACCCAGATACCCTTGAAAAAAGCCCATTTGGCCGCATCTACCTAGATAACAGTCTTTCAGTAGACCTTTCATCAACCGAATTGCGGAATCAACTTAAAAGCACTTCTCGTAGTGCCATTGCCTCCGAGCACATTCCGTCACACGCTTTAGAAATCATCACAAATCTGGGTCTGTATAAGTAATCAGGCTAAGATCACCCTTATATACAAAAATCTCAGAAAAAATATTAAAGAAACTATGGACTTAACTAAATTACAACGTGTCGTGATCGATGCCCTGGAAGATGTCAAGGCTCAAGATATTCGCGTTTACGACACCACCAAACTCAGTGAGCTATTTGATCGTGTGATCATTGCCACTGGCACCTCCAATCGTCAGACTAGATCATTAGCCATGTCAGTTAAAGAAGCGGTTAATGCAAAGGGCGGCGAAGTCATTTCCGTCGAAGGCTTAGAAACTGGTGAATGGGTACTCGTCGACTGTGGCGATATCGTGGTTCATATTCTGCAACCCGCATTGCGCGCTTACTACCAACTTGAAGGTATGTGGGGCGCCAAGCCAGTGCGCGTCAAATTGGCAGCAGACAAAGGTCTTGTGAAAGCAAGCGAACCTGACGACGAAGATTAATGCTTTAGTAATGCGTTTAACGATTGTTTCTGTTGGTCACAAAATGCCAGAATGGGTTGCAACTGCAACCCATGATTACATTAAGCGCATGCCCGCAGACTGCAGCATCGAAATCAAAGAGATTAAGCCCGATCTCACCCCAGCTAAAGAGGCTATCAAAATTGCAGCGGCTATTCCAAAAGGTTCTCGCGTCATTGCGCTGGATGAGCGCGGCAAAGATCAGACCACTCAAAATCTAGCTACGCAGCTGGCAAACTGGCGACAAGAAGGTTTTGACATCACCTTCTTGATTGGTGGTGCCGATGGACTCGATCCCAGTCTCAAGGAGTGTGCTCAAGCGATGTGGCGCCTCTCAAGCCTGACATTGCCTCACGCAATGGCAAGAGTCTTATTAGTTGAGCAGCTCTATCGAGCTTGGACTATTTTGCAGGGTCACCCCTATCACCGGGAGTGAGCTTCTAATGTTTTCTTACATATACCTTGCCTCACAAAGTCCACGTCGCCAAGAGTTACTTAAACAGATTGGCGTGCCTTTCGAAATGCTGGTTGCAGGACCGGGTGAAGATACAGAGACTCTTGAAGTTCC
>NZ_NCFJ01000530.1:0-1694 GCF_002281105.1 Polynucleobacter sp. 35-46-11 | reverse complement strand
AAGGTTTTATTCAGGGCAAACTCAGCAAAGATAAATTAAAAGAGGTACGCTCTAAGCTACCGGCACTAAAACACCGCAAGCTTTAATACAGAAAGTTCAACAAAATCAAGATGAGAGCACCAGAAGCATTATTTCCAAGTGATTGGACCAAGCCCAAGAAGCAGGCCGACCTTCTTAAATTAGCGAAGTCTATTCTGCTGGAACCAACTGGCCTCTCTGAGCAAGATTTACATCGCACCTTTGGCGACATGTTTACACATCAGCTGGATGATGCTGACCTTTACTTCCAGCACACTCGTAACGAGAGTTGGAGTCTTGAAGAAGGTATCGTGAAATCCGGCAGCTTCAGTATTGATCAAGGCGTGGGAGTGCGTGCAATTTACGGAGATAAAACTGCCTTTGCTTACTCCGATGAAATAAATCTAGAAGCTCTCAACAAGGCAGCCAAATCCACTCGCGTGATTGGACCCCAAGGAGGCACTCGCGCTGTTGCAAGCAAAATATTTACACCAATCTCTAACGAGCTCTACTCAGACTTAAACCCCCTAGACTCACTCGCGCCACAAGAAAAGATTGCTTTACTTGAAGGCATTGAGCGTCGTGCAAAAGCGCGAGACCCACGCATCATTCAGGTCATGGCTAGTCTAGCCGGCGAGTTCGATGTGGTGCTCGTAGTTCGTGCTGATGGCTTATTAGCTGCTGACGTACGTCCACTAGTACGGGTATCAGTACATGTGATTGCCGAACAAAATGGTCGTCGCGAATCTGGATCTTCTGGTGGCGGTGCTCGTCATGATTATCACTACTTCAATGCAGAGCTGATTAATCAATATGTTGATGAAGCTGTGGATGGCGCCCTGATTAATCTAGACTCTCGCCCAGCCCCCGCGGGTCCAATGACAGTAGTCATGGGGCCAGGATGGCCTGGAGTGTTATTGCACGAAGCGGTAGGTCATGGACTAGAAGGTGACTTTAATCGAAAAGGCTCTTCTGCTTTTGCTGGCTGCATTGGACAGCGCGTTGCCGCTAAAGGGGTCACTGTAGTAGACGATGGGACACTTTCTGGTCGTCGTGGCTCACTCAATATCGATGATGAAGGCACACCGACCCAGTGCACCACGCTGATTGAAGACGGTATCTTGAAGGGCTACATTCAGGATAGTTTGAATGCCCGACTCATGAATATGCCTCTCACCGGAAATGGACGACGGGAGAGTTTTGCCTCCCTACCCATGCCTCGTATGACCAATACCTACATGATGGCTGGCAAAGACGATCCCCAAGAAATCGTTGCAAGCATTAAACGTGGTCTTTACGCGGTCAATTTCGGGGGTGGCCAAGTCGACATTACAAGCGGTAAATTCGTGTTTTCAGCCTCAGAAGCCTATTGGGTAGAAAACGGCAAAATTCAATATCCAGTCAAAGGTGCAACCATTATTGGGAGCGGACCAGAGTCCCTAAAACAGGTCTCCATGATCGGAAATGACCTGAAATTAGATGGCGGTATCGGGGTTTGCGGCAAAGAAGGTCAGAGCGTCCCCGTGGGCGTTGGACAGCCAACTTTACGTATTGACAGCCTGACTGTCGGAGGAACTGCTTAATACGGCTTAAAATAGTCGTATGAGCCAACAAAACACTAATCCCACAAACTGGTACGCTGCCGTCGACAAAACGTCAGACACAGATGATCAACG
>NZ_NCFJ01000071.1:0-9919 GCF_002281105.1 Polynucleobacter sp. 35-46-11 | reverse complement strand
AGGTTGTTCGTTAGCAATCGTGAATTAACGATTGAAAACGTTCATGCCAGCGAAGAAGAATGCAACTTCGACAGCAGCAGTTTCAGGAGCATCAGAGCCATGAACAGCGTTTGCATCAATGCTGTCAGCAAAGTCAGCACGGATAGTGCCTTTGTCGGCTTTCTTAGGATCAGTAGCGCCCATCAAGTCACGGTTCTTAGCAATTGCGCCTTCGCCTTCCAATACCTGAATCATGACAGGACCAGAAATCATGAAGCTCACCAAATCTTTAAAGAAAGGACGGGCAGCATGCACAGCGTAGAACTGCTCAGCTTCAGCTTGTGACAAATGCGCCATTCTGGACGCAACAATCTTCAAACCAGCAGATTCGAAACGGTCGTAGATCTTGCCGATCACGTTTTTTGCAACAGCATCAGGCTTGATAATAGAAAGGGTGCGTTCAATAGCCATGTAAAACTCCAATAGTGATTTCAAAGATTTTGCTGATTTGGCGCCAATTTGGACCCAGAAAGATGCCTCTCTCGATTTCCCACAAGGCGCTAGGAATTCAGCGACCCCCGAATTATACATCGGCCGACCGTATTTACCCTGATCTGGGCGTAGCTAAGCTATTGAATTTACAGGGCATAACCCTATGATTTGTAGTCTTTTTCATAGGGGGCTTGAAATTACCCCATTTTGTCTATACTTACTGTCAACAGCCCCTGGTGGGCTCGTGTATTAACTATGAAAAAGGAGTCAATATGAGTGATCTTAACTCTTACGGCTTTGGGCAAACAGGCTCGATTAGCACCCCCCAAATACGCAACCGCGTACTTCGCAATACCTATGCCCTTTTGGCGCTCTCAATGATTCCTACTGTCATTGGCGCATGGCTTGGCGTTGCCTTTGGACTGAACTTCATGGCGGGTAGCCCTTTTATGGGTTTCATCGTCTTTATGGCAATCGCTTTTGGTTTCTTCTGGGCGATTGAGAAAAACAAGGATACCGGAGCTGGTGTCCTGCTGTTGCTTGGCTTCACCTTCTTTATGGGCATCATGATGTCTGGCCTAGTAGGTTACACACTCAATAGCTACAGCAATGGTGCTACCTTGATCATGTTGGCCTTTGGCGGTACTGCAGCGATTTTTGCTGTGATGGCCTCAATTGCCACAGTGAGCAAGAGCGACTTCTCAGGCATGGGTAAATGGTTGATGGTAGGTGTACTGCTCCTGATCGTGGCTTCGTTAGCCAATATCTGGTTACAGTTACCAGCCTTAATGTTGACTGTCATGGTCTTGGCCATCGCAATCTTTTCAGCCTTTATCTTGGTTGATGTACAACGCATCATCAACGGTGGTGAGACTAACTACGTAATGGCTACTTTGGCTATTTACCTGGATGTGTACAACATCTTCACCAACTTGCTCGCCCTCTTAGGCATTGTGGGCGGTGACAGAGATTAAGCAATGGGTTTTAAGTTTTAATTAAAAAGGCACCCGCGGGTGCCTTTTTCTTTGCTTCAATATTGCGAGCAACTGATCTTTTAAAGCAATGAATTACTAGGATCTTTCAAATACTGCCATCGACTCCACATGGGATGTGTGGGGGAACATATTAACGATCCCCGCACTCTTGAGAACATAACCAGCCTGATGACAGAGAATGTCCGTATCTCTAGCTAAGGTCTTGGGATTGCAGGACACATACACAATGCGTTGTGGCGGTAGATCACTGCCTTGCTCATGGAGTTGGGCTAAGGCCTGGCAAATTTCCATGGCACCCTCACGTGGGGGATCCATCAACCAACGCTCAGCTTTGCCCCACGAGGCGATTGTCTCTGTGCCCACTTCAAATAAATTGCTTTGCATAAAGCTGGCTTTATCTGCGAGCTGGTTATGCTCTGCATTGGCTTTGGCTCTGGTAGTGAGACTTTCTAAGCCCTCAATACCCAGAACTTTGCTGGCCCTTCTTGCCAGCGGTAGAGTGAAATTACCAATGCCGCAGAATAAATCAAGCACACGATCATTTGCTTGAACCTCTAGGAGACGAATCGCCCTACTCACCAAGGCACGGTTCATCATATGATTGACCTGTGTGAAATCGGCCGGCTTAAATGGCATCTCAATCTCAAACTCAGGTAAACGGTAGCAAAGCTTGCCTGTTAGAGGATAGAACGGTGCAACGGTTTCTATACCTTTGGGTTGCAACCATATCCAGACTTGATGCGCATCTGCAAAATCTCGGAGCAACTGTTCATCTGCTGACGTTAGTGGCAGGAGATTTCTGAAGACCAATGCCGTGACTGGCTTTAACTTTTTAGGGTCTTCTGAATTGGGGTCCTCGGGCTCACCTACTGCGATTTCAATTTGCGGCATACGATCGACGATGGAAAGAGCCATGACCAATTTACGCATCTCGGGCAACAGATCAGAAACATGCTTTGGCAAAATCTCACAAGCCGTCATATCCGCGACATAGCCACTCTTGCCCTCATGAAATCCAATCAACACCGTTCCTTTTTTAATGGAACGATTGACAGCGCTTAAGCGTGCGCGATGACGGTATTCCCAAGCAGGACCCCCCATCGGCCGAAGAATTTCTTCAGGGGAAACTTTTGCTATGTGCTTTAGATCATCCTCAAGAACGCGCTGTTTCATGGCTACTTGAGCCCGAATATCCAAGTGCTGCATGGTGCATCCACCACACACTCCAAATGCTTTACATTTAGGTTCCGCTCTGAATACTGCAGGCTTGAGAATGTTCAGCACCTTAGCTTTACTAAAGCGAGCTTTGTCTTGTGTCACAACATAGGTGACTAGCTCGGTGGGTAGCGCGCCTTTGATAAAAATGACTTTACCGCTTTGACCAGAATCTAGCTCATGCCCAGCCTCTTCTTCAGTGAGCGCTAAGCGCGCAATGCCTTGTGCATCGAGATCAAGGGAATCTACTCGTACCGGCTCAGTCACAACAATGTGGACTGGCTTTTCTCCTCTACGCATCGGGAGCAAAGTCCAAGAGATATTCTTGCCACTGCTCGCCATGCGGCTCTTGAGATTCTTTTTCTAAGTAGGCTTTTACGAAAGTGATTTCTTCTTTGTATTCTTCTAATGAGAAGCCACCACGCATCAACTGAAAGCGGCAGTACATCAGATAAGTGTTAACCACATCGGTTTCGCAATAGCGACGAATCTCGTCAATTCTGCCTTCTTGATAAGCAGGCCAAACTTGACCGCCATCCATTCCCATCTTGCCAGGGAAGCCGCAGAGTTTTGCCAGGCCATCCAAGGGAGCATTGGCACGACCATTAAATTTAGCCAAGAGATCCATCAAGTCCAGATGACGCATGTGATAACGACTGATGTAGTTGTTCCACTTAAATTCACGGCTATCGTTTTCTTGGCTCTCGCCCATTTCCCAATAGCGTGGTGCTTGCACATGATTTGCTAGCGCACGGTAGTGCAGTACTGGCAGGTCAAAACCACTGCCATTCCAGGAAACCAACTGCGGGGTATATTTCTCTACTAACTCAAAGAAGGTCTGTATCAATACCTTCTCATCATCTTGCGCTGTGCCTAAGGTACCAACTTTAATTTGGGGTGAGCCATCTTTAGTTGTTCTACGAATAACGCAGGAAATAGCACAAATCCGTTGTAGATACAGTGGCAGAAACTCACTACCGGTTTTCTCAGCCCGCTCTGCCATTGCTTTGGCAGCAACCTCGCTATCTGAGAGTGCATCCGGATAGTCATTAAGACGACGTAATCCTGCTACATCAGGAATAGTTTCAATATCGAAAATGAGAACTGTTGCCATACTTAAATCGCTAGCAAGTTATTGAGAGCAATTACTGCAAGTATGGCGTTGGGTTTACTGGCTTGCCATTCACACGGAGTTCGAAATGGAGTTTTACAGAATTTGTATCAGTATCGCCCATCTCAGCAATCTTCTGATCCTTCTTCACCGCATCACCCTCTTTTACTGAGAGCATACGGTTATGGGCATAAGCTGTGAGATATGTGTTGTCGTGTTTGATAATGACAAGGTTGCCATAGCCACGCAAGCTATTACCAGCGTAAACCACTTTACCATCCGATGCTGCGGTAATAGGTTCCCCTAACTTACCAGCGATATCAATGCCTTTAGTCTTCTCACTGAATTCTTCAGTGACCTTGCCTTTAGCTGGCCATGACAAACGAATCCCCGGCTCTGCAACGATTTCTTTAGGGGCTTCTTTGGCAGCATCCATCTTTGGTGCATCTGCTTTCGGAGTATCACTAGCCGTTTTTGGAATTGGCTTAACAGTTAATTTGCTGCTAGCTGGAGGCCTTACCAAAATGAGGTCACCCACTTCAATTAAGTTTGGGTTGGATAAATTATTCGACTGCGCTAAATCTCGCGGAGATTGTCCATTATCTAAAGCAATCCGAGCCAGAGTATCGCCACGTTTGACGCGATAGTATCCAGGCGGTGTAGGCTCACTAGCTCCACCACTTCGATCAACCACATTCGCTGGCTTAGCCCTAGGTGTGGTCGAGCAACCGACATTGAATGCCAAAGTAGCAATTGCCAGAAGCAATAGAAGATATCTAAACATAGGGTTTATTGGGTTTTTCATACTACCCCTGATTGTAAGGGGACAAAAAAGACCTCGTCTAGAACGGTTCTTTGATAGCGCTGAGAGCTCATCCGCTCAACCATAATCAACTGCTGCTCTTTCTCATTTTTGGCTACTGGAGCCACAAGACGGCCGCCAATAGCCAGTTGATCCAGTAAGGCATCCGGAATACCCAATCCAGCAGCTGCCAAAATAATTCCATCAAAGGGGGCCGCTTGGGGGAGTCCCAAAATACCATCACCATAGATCAGACGCAGGTTTTTGATCCGAAATGGACGTAGCTTCTCTCTAGCCATGTCGTGCAAAGGACGAATGCGCTCAATTGAATACACCTCATCCGACAACAAACTCAGTACCGCTGCTTGATATCCGCAACCAGTACCGATTTCCAATACTTTGCCCAACTGCTGCTTAGGCTTATGCAAGAGCTCAATCATGCGAGCAACTACTGATGGCTTGGAAATCGTCTGAGAATGACCGATAGGCAAAGCAGTATCTTCGTAGGCTTGAGGATGCATGCCCGCATCCATAAATGCATGACGAGGAACCGTAGCAATCGCTTCTAATGTTTTGCCGTGCTTAACCCCGGCAGCGAGCACTTTCGCAGCCAAGGCTTGCCGGTGACCGGCATTACGTTCCGCAGCTGGCCTCAACCGCGGGTCCAACCATTGGCACGCATCGCAGCTAAACGCGCATGATGAGTCAAATCCAACTGCATAGGTGTGATCGAGATACACCCTTCAGCAATCGCATGAAAGTCGGTACCTTCAGAACTATCTTTTGCATGTCCAGCAGCACCAATCCAGTAAATATCATCACCACGCGGACTCTTTTGAAGCACTACTGGTTGTGAGTGATGGCGATTACCTAAGCGGGTTACCCGCCAGCGATTGAGATCAGCATAGGGACGATTTGGAATATTCACATTCAGCAAGGTAGCTGCGCCATCGGTGTGAGTCAACTGAGATGCCAACATTTGCGCGACGATATCGTGAGCCGCTTTAGCAGCATCATCAATCCGGTTCCAGCCTTTATCAATCTGTGAGAAAGCAATGCCAGGGACACCAAACATGACGCCTTCAATTGCGGCAGCTACAGTGCCTGAGTAAAGGGTATCTTCACCCATGTTCTCGCCTTGATTAATACCGGAGACTACGAGATCCGGTTTTTCATCTAAGAATCCTGTCATGGCGATATGAACGCAATCGGTTGGCGTACCATTAATAAATAGGAAGCCATCACGCTCACCGCCAGCTACTCGATGAATCGACAGTGGTCGTGACAGTGTCAATGAGTTGGAAGCCCCGCTGTGATTTTGCTCTGGGGCAATGACGGTTACACGACCCAATGGGCGAATGGCATTGACCAAGGCCAAAAGACCAGGAGCAAGATAGCCATCATCATTTGAAATCAGAATATGTGGCTGCATTGTGTTTTCACTCATGAATATCAATACTTTCTATGTAGCCTTAGGCCTTTGCCATCTGGCTTAGCGCTCGACCTCTGAACCATCCATATATTACTGGTAATACCAAGAGGGTCAAAATAGTGGTCGTCACCATACCCCCCACAATTACTAGGGCTAAGGGGCGTTGGGCCTCTGAGCCAATCGAATGGGATAAAGCGGCAGGCAATAGCCCCAGACCTGAAAGTGCCGCAGTCATCAGTACTGGGCGAACTCGTAAGGAAGCGCCCTCCACCATGGCATCTTTCATTGCGTGATGCTCGGTAGCTGCCGTCTTATTGATGAAGGAGATCAAAATCACCCCGTCCTGAATCGCGATCCCAAATAAGGATAAGAATCCAAAGAAGGCGGAAATACTCAGAGTCTCGCCAGCAAGATGCAAAGCAATGACGCCGCCAATGGCTGCAAACGGCACGTTAATCATCACAATGACTGCGTCTCGGAAATTACCAAAAGCACTAACAAGCAATAAGAAGATGCCTAGCAAGGCTAATGGCACGATCAGCATGAGCTTCTTCTGTGCCTGCTTCATTTGATTAAATTGACCATCCCAACTAATGGAATAGTTTGGCGGCAAGGTGATGTTCTTCTCGACTAAGAATTGCGCATCCTCTACAGCGCTACCCAAGTCACGGTTACGTACACTGAACTTAATCGCGATGTAACGCTTACCAGCTTCACGATAGATGAAGAATGGGCCATCACTTAATTGAACCGTTGCAACCATCGACAAAGGAATAGCTGCGCCGTTAGGTGAATCTACTAATAGGTGGCCAATATCAGCAATGTCATTACGACTCCCTTCATTTAAGCGAATCGCTATACCAAAAGTCTTTTCATCCTCAAGGAGATTTGTCACCGCTGCACCACCAATGGCATTGGCCACTAACGTTTGAATGTCATTGACGTTAATACCGTAACGTGCAGAGCGCTCACGATCAATCTGAATGTTTAAAGTTGGTTGACCCAATTCCTTGAGGATACCCTCGTCTGCAACACCGCGAATTTTCTTAAGTTGCTCAATTACCTCATGGGCTTTTTGATCTAGAACCTCAAGGTCTGTGCCGTAAATCTTGACCGAGTTCTCTCCCTTCACTCCAGAGAGCGCCTCATTCACGTTGTCTTGAATGTATTGCGAGAAACTATAAGTAACGCCCGGAATCTTATTGAGCTCCGCTTCTAGATGGGTAATCAAGTCTTTCTTACTCGACCCGCTTGGCATCTTGTCGGGACCCTTTAAATACAAACCGTATTCTTGATTAAATACGCCAGTGGAATCCGTGCCATCATCCGGACGACCAATTTGAGCGGCAACCTTTTCAATCTCAGGTTGTTTTAAGAAAGTCTCGCGTAATTGATTAGCAATTTTTACAGAGTAATCGAGATCCACTGTATTGGGCAAAGTCACGCGTAGCCAAATATTATTCTCTTCTAGCGTTGGTAAGAAAGCAGTACCCAGACGGGTAATACTTAATAAAGTCAGACCCAATACAAACACTGCAACTGACACGACAGTTAATGGGCGATCCATCCATTTTCTGAGTAAAGGCTTGTACCCGTCAAGTAAGCGAGTAATGAATCCCGGTGGCTTGTGATGCAAGTTCTCACCAAAAACCAAGGAGATCATGGCTGGCAAGAATGTCAGACTTAAGATCATTGCCGCGATCAAGGCAAAGCCCATGGTAAATGCCATTGGCTTAAAGATGATGCCCTCTACTCCGCCCATAAAGAACAAAGGAGAGTAGGCAACAATAATGATGCCGGTCGAATAAATCATGGCGCGCTGTACTTCGCTTGTTGCCAAGATAATGCTTTGATTAAGGCGCTTGCCACCTTCCTCTAGATGGCGCATCACGTTCTCCGTCAGGATGACCGCAGAGTCGACAATTACACCAAAGTCAATTGCGCCAAGAGAAATCAAGTTAGCCGGAACGCTCCATAAATGCATCTGAATAAACGATACGCACAGAGCCAATGGAATTACTGCAGCCACAACTGCTGCTGCACGTAAATTACCCAAAAAGAAAAAAAGCACCGCGAGAACTAAGGAGATTCCGAAGAACAGCGTGTGCTTCACCGTGCCGATGGTGATATCCAAGAGCACTTGGCGGTCGTAGAAAGGCTTTACTTCAATTCCGGGTGGCAAGATTTGTTTGTTGATGTTCTCAACCGTATTACGAACTCGGGCCAGTACTTCAGTGGCATTCTCACCACGACGCAAGTAAACAATGCCTTCAACAGAGTCAGGGTTCTCGTTGAACTGAAACATCCCCAAACGTGGTGCATTGCCAATTTCTACACGCGCCACATCACCAATCCGAATCGGTACCCCGTTGTGAATGGAGACTACTACCCGCTTAATATCATCGATACTTTTTAAAAGCCCTACTCCACGCACTACAAACTGCTGCTCACCGCTAGGCAATAGTCCGCCACCGGTATTGCTATTCGCATTGGTTAAAGCGGTAATCAATTCATTAACAGTGATGCCCTTCGATTGCAAACCTTCTGGACTAACAATCACTTGATATTGGCGAACCTTGCCACCAAATGAAGAAACATCCGCAACCCCAGGGGTTTGCTTTAGCTCCTTATAAATCTCGTAGTTCTGCAGTGTCTTGAGATGGGATGATGAGGCGTAATCAGACTTCACCTCATAGCGCATGATCTCACCAGTGGCATCGGAGTCCGGGCTAACGCTGGAAGTAACCCCATCTGGAAAGTTCACATTAGACAGGCTGCTCATAAAACGTTGACGTGCTTGAAATGGGTCCGTCGTGTCGTTGAATTTCAGAGTTACAACTGATAGGCCAAATAAAGACACTGAACGGAAAGCCTGAAGACCAGGTATACCTGCCAAGGCATTTTCTACCGGAATGGTCACCTGCTGCTCTACCTCAGTCGTGCTTCGGCCAGGCCATTGAGAAATCGCCTGAATCGTTAATGGCGCTACACCCGGGTATGGCTGTATTGGCAACTTAGATAGGCTATACATTCCCAAACCGAGAAGCACAATTGAACCGACGATGACAAGCACCCGTTTTTCAAGTACACCTCGAATGAAAGAAGTAAAGGCGCTCACTTAACTAATCTTCCTGCTTTGCAAATCGATCGTTTAGTAGCACTGCACCTTCTGCCAGTATGCGCGAACCAGGTTCAATGCCACTGGTAATCGCAAAGGCCTTGCTATTTAAGTCGTAACCTTTAACAGGAATGCGACGATACACTTCGTCTCCAGCCCGAATAATTACATAACGCATCTCGCGTATGCGGACCACGGCTGTTTGTGGCACAACGATAGCATCAGCCATGCCGGTGGTGAGCTTGGCAGAGGCGTACATATCAGGACGCAAAAGGTCATCATGATTATCTATATCCGCACGAATCAATAAAGCGCGAGTTTGCGGATCAATCGTGGGAGCAATATAGTTTGCGTAAGCTACGAACTCTTTATCCGGATAGGCTTCTACCTGCAAAACTATTTTCTGACCAGACTTAATTAAGCGCAAGTCTTGTTCAAACACATTGCCCAAGAACCAGAGTTGCTTTGGATCTGCTAAGGTAGCAATCACATCACCTGAGTCCACCGCAGAACCAGGCTCCACATTCCGCTTAACCACCACACCCTTTAGGGGTGATCGCATCACTAAATTGCTTTGAGTTTTACCGGTAGCTTCAATTGTCCTGATATCACCATCGCCAGCACCAAGATTACGCATACGATTTGCGGCCGCTTGTTGGGTAATGCGAGCATCCCCAAGTAAATCACCCATGGTCTTGCTAGATTCCAATACCCTAGCTGTTTTTGATGAGAGCAAATATTCTTGCTGAGCTGAAATAAATTCTGGGCTATAGAG